>JALHJD010000334.1 GCA_022837185.1 Desulfobacteraceae bacterium | reverse complement strand
GTCTTTCCATTTTTGATGCATTTTATTTTTAATTTCATTAAATTGAGTAATTAGGTCATCTGCTCGATTTCCAGCAAAATCACCAGAACCTGCAACACTACAAAAAGTACAACCACCATGTGCAACGGTGCCATCCCGATTTGGACAATCAAAGCCTCCATCTAACGCTACTTTAAATACTTTATGTCCGAAATGGTTTCGTAAGTGATAATTCCATGTATGGTACCGTTTATCTTCATTTGAATATGGAAACGGATTATTTACTTTCATCCGTCACAACTCCTTCTATTGGGTTTCATCAAGTCATTGTAGCATGTTTCACCAGTTCGACGCTATTTGAATGTTTAGGAAAAAAATGAACAAAATAGTTGGCGCGACGCTTGTTCTTTGCTGCTTTATCCTGGCGTTCAGTGTTTTTCAGGCCGGCGCCCGCGGCACAGCAGTTCAGAAACCGGGCCCCGATGAGGCCATCATGATGCTGAAGGAAGGAAACCAGCGTTTTGTGAGCGGCAATGCCGCTCACCCGCACACCGACAACGCCCGCCTCATCCAGGCCGGCAGGGAAAACCAGGGCGACCATGCCTATGCCACGATTCTCTCCTGCTCCGATTCCCGGGTGCCGGTCGAACGCATTTTCGACGCCGGTGTCATGGATCTCTTTATCATCCGCGTCGCCGGCAATGTTGTCGATGTCGACGAAGCGGGATCAATCGAATACGGCCTCGCCCATGTCAATACTCCCGTCCTCGTCGTCCTGGGGCACACCCAGTGCGGGGCGGTTACCGCGGTAACCAGCGCCGTTCAGGGACACGGTCATCCCCTGGAAATAAATATCCCCCCGCTGGTCGACAACATACAGCCCGCCGTGGAACGGGCCATGGCCGCGCTTCCCGGGGCGGAAACCGGACACATCATTGCCAGGGGCATCGAGGAAAACGTCTGGCAGGCCATTGAAGACCTGTTCATGCGCAGCCCGGTCAGCCGGGAATTGGTACAAAGCGGCAGGGCCAAGGTCGTCGGCGCCGTTTACGACGTCGGCACCGGGAGCGTTGCCTGGCTGCCGGAGGAAAAGACCGGTGAAATTCTCGCCCGGGTGGAGCAGGACCCCCGGCGTGAGATCAAAGCGGTTGCCGGCGAAGGGGAACCGCATCCGGCCCATTAGGAAAAGTCGGGCCCGTCCCGGAAATATTTCCTTCAGGCCATTTCCTCCGGCACTGCCCGCTTCCGCAGGGAATGGCCTTGAAGCGCACGGCGGCCGTTTGCTGACCGCACGGCAAATTCTTGTCTTCTCCAGTTCTTTCCGATATGATCAGACTGACTGTTTATGATGATCGGCCCTGCATGCATTGCGACGCCGGCTGAGCAGCGCGGTGATCTCCCTGATTACCGGACTCTTCATCCATGGCGCAGCCCTGCGGAGGACCGCATCGTTTCCTGAACAACCGCGCACCGGCAGCACGGCGCAATATGGACATCATCAAGATCCACTATGCCTTTACCTTTGACGACGGGCGGGAGGAGGTCTTTGACCTTGCCATTGATTCCCGTTCCCTGGAAGTGCTCAACACTCCCGCGGACGATCTGCCGGAGTGGACCCGGCTGGAATTTCATCAGTGTGCCCATTGTCCCTTCACGCCCGCAGCCATGCCCCACTGTCCGGTGGCAGTGTGCCTGATCCAGGTTATCGGACGCTTTCAGAACGTGGTTTCCCACAACGAGACCGTATTGACCGTCACCACCGATGAACGGCAGGTCTCGCAGCGCACCACGGCGCAAAAAGGAATCAGCTCCCTCCTCGGTCTGCTGTTCGCCGCCAGCGGCTGTCCCCATACCTCCTATTTCAAGCCCATGGCACGGTATCATCTGCCGCTGTCCTCGGAGGATGAAACCTATTACCGGGCAACCGCCATGTATCTGCTGGCCCAGTACATGCGCCATAAAAAAGGACTGGAAGTGGACCTGGAACTGGACGGGCTCAAATCAATCTACCGCAACGTCCACAAACTGAACACCATGATCGCGGAACGGATACGCAGCGCCACACGGGCCGACTCTTCGGTCAATGCCGTTGTCCTGCTGGACATGATCAGCAATTTGATGCCCTTTGTCCTGGACGAGAACATGGACAAGATCCTGCCCCTGTTCAGCTCCTATCTGCCCGCGGCTGAAACAGGGCAATAACCCCATCCCATCGGATACTTTTCGCACCCTCCAGGACCAACATGGGAATCGCCGCTGACATAATCCTCATCGTGGTGGCCGCCCTGATCGGCGCCCTCATCGCCCAGAAGCTCAGGCGGCATCACCATCTCCGAGTTTCATGAAATTGAACTCCTGGCCGAGATCGGGGTGGCCCTGCTCCTCTTCGCCCTCGGGCTGGAATTTTCCCTGCGGGAACTCAAGCCGGTCTGGAAAATCGCCCTTATCGGCACCCCCATCCAGATTCTGTTGACCATGGCCTACGGCTATGGAATCGGCACGATGTTCGACTGGACCCCGATCCATGCCCTCTGGTTCGGCGCGCTCATCGCCTTGTCCAGCACGATGATCACCCTGAAGACACTCATGTCCCAGGGATGGATGGGCACCCTGTCCAGCAGGGTGATGATCGGCATGCTGCTGGCCCAGGACCTGGCCGTGGTGCCGATGATGATCATCCTGCCGCAACTCAGCGATCCGGCGGCCGGTCTGCCGCTGATCGGCATGGCGGTTGTCAAGTCGGTGGTTTTTCTGCTGTCGATGTTCTTTCTCGGCACCAGGATCCTGCCCCTGCTGCTCGGGTACATTGCCCAGTGGAATTCACGGGAGCTCTTTATTCTTACCAATTTGGCCATAGGACTGGGCATCGGTTATGCCACGTATCTGTTCGGCCTCTCCTTCGCCTTTGGAGCCTTCATCGCCGGCATGGTCCTGAGCGAGTCCGATTACGGCCATCAGGCGCTGAGTGACATCATTCCCCTGCGGGACGTCTTCGGCCTGCTTTTTTTCACCTCGGTGGGCATGCTCCTGGACATCAACTTTCTGCTGGACAGTTGGAAGATGATTGTCATCCTGCTGCTGCTGGTCGCCCTGGGCAAGGGTGTTATTTTCTCCCTCCTTGCCTGGCTGTTCCGGTACCGAAACATCATTCCCCTTGCCCTGGGTCTCGGCCTGTTCCAGGTCGGCGAGTTTTCCTTTGTCCTCGCCCGGGTGGGGCTGGAAACCAATTCCATCGATACCCGGATCTACTCCCTGATCCTGGCCACCTCCGTGATCAGCATGGTCATGACCCCGTTTGTGTCCGGCCTGGCCCCCCCGCTGTACCGGCTCAAACGCCATTTTTTCCAGCATGAACCGCTGCAGACCATCAATGTTCCCCAGAAAGGCCTGACCAATCATGTCGTCATTGCCGGCGGAGGCAGGGTCGGCCAGCACATAGCCCAGGTCCTGCAGCAGCTGCATGTCCCCTTTGTCATCGTTGAACTCAATCACCAGAGGATGACCGAGTGCAAGGAGGCCGACTACCCCGTCATCTACGGCGACATGACGCAGCTGATCGTTCTTGATGCCGCGGAACTGGCCACGGCAAAGCAGCTGCTGATCACTCCGCCTTCGATTGTCGACGCCCGGGCCATTGTCCGCCACGCCCGGAAAATCAATCCAGGCCTCCAAATCGTGGCCAGGGCCGAAGGGGTGGAGCAAACCAGAACCTTGTATGAGGACGGCGTCTCCATGGTCGTTCTTCCTGAAATGGAAGCCGGATTGGAAATTGCCCGGCAGGCGCTGCTGGGTCTGCAGATCCCGGCCACCCTGATCCAGGAATATACCGATATGGTCCGGCAGGAGATGTACGAACCCCTTTTCTCCTCCCGGTATGACTACCGTCTGATCACCCAGCTCAACAGCGCCAAGAACCTGCTGGAAATCTCCTGGGTGGAGATAGAGCCCGAAAGTCCGTTGAACGGGCAGGCCATAAAGGATGCGGGGATCCGCACCCGCACCGGGGCAACCATCGTCGGTATTATCCGCCACGGGATCTTCCGGCCCAACCCCGACCCGGAGCACACCTTTTCGCCCGGCGACCTTGTTGCCATTGTCGGCAGTCCCAGGGAGCGGGACCTGTTCAGGGAGATAATGCTGGGCGGGACCGGACCGACGGAGGGAACAGGTTAAAAGTAGTACCAGATCGTTTCGTAATCCTCCCCGTTCTCGCCGATCGCTTCCAGCCTGGCAAGGTAGTCAAGGATCGGTACGTCACGGCAGACATACGTTTTCATGGCGTGCGTTGAGATGTTTTTCTCCCACGGATGAAATTCATACAATCTGCTGCCGTCCGGCAGAATCGATATAAGGTCCCGCAGACT
>JALHJD010000032.1 GCA_022837185.1 Desulfobacteraceae bacterium | reverse complement strand
TATGATCCGCCGATCCTCGGGATGGTAATATTCGATGCATCGGTCTATGTCGGCCGGATCATATTCATGCCTGTCGAGGCCGTAAATCGGATAGACGCCGTCTGTCCACGACACCTTCCCGGTTGGGACTTCATATTCCCAGGCGCCGATTCTGCTGATCCGCTCCATGAGGTGCAGGAGGTTCTGCTGCTTCTCGAGCTCCTTTTCCGCAAGTTTCTGCTCCGTGATGTCAAATGCATAGTGGAGGAACAGATCATCACCCACCGGGATCCAGTGCGCATCCCACGCGATCCCCAACGCTTCCACCTCCCTGTGCTGCGGTCTGCCCTCCTCCCAGAGTCCGGGCGCCAGGCACCAGGGACAGGGCTCCTTGAACTTCGCCCAGGTTTCGTAGCAGGTATGGCCAAGGGCGCATCCCGCCTCCCTGGCCGCCCTGTTCATGGCGATGATTATTCTTGTCCGCGGCCGCAAGAGCAGCGCCACGCACGGAAAGGAATCAAGCAGCAGCTGATTCAGCTGCTCCTGCTCCATTCTTTGTTGTTCGTCCAGCTTTCTCTTTCGTATGTCACGGACAATGAGACTGGACTGTTTACCTTCTCCGGTTTCGAAGATAACCGAGGTGATCTCCACCGGAATTTCCGTCCCGTCTTTCCGGTGAAAGGCCAGTTCGCCGGCAAATGTTCCTTCCCGCTCCCTTTGCTGCAGAGCCCGGATGAGACGCTGATCCCCCGGGTCGACGATGGCGTTTCTTCCCTTCCGGATTAATTCCTCTTCCGTATATCCGAACAGCTCGCAGGCAGCCGGGTTCGCCTCTATCACTCTGCCATCCGGCCTGTTGATGAACAGCGCATCGAGGCTGTTTTCAAAGAAAAAGCGATATTTGCTTTCCCGGTCCCCCAGCAGCTCGATTTTTCGTTGGAGTTCGGAACACTCGGTTTGCAGTGCTCTGACTTTGCGCTCCAAATCCTCATATGTCGGCTTTTCAGGCATGTTCAAAATCCTTCCTGAGTTGATTCGCGGCAACGCCTCGAAAAATATGGCCGGCCTGACATCATGCTGGCATGGAAACACAACCTTTTCGGCAATGATATTGACGGGCTTAATTCCATTTTGCCACACGCCCGCGGCAATGAAAAGTTAATCGGCAGAAAAAAGACCCGGAAGATGAAACCAGCCAGGGAAGGCTTATGCCGAAACATGGAGAAGTCCGCGATTTGGGGACTACGGGCTACTCAGGTCATAATCGCGCGGGCGCTCCGTCGCACTGTTGCAATCAGGATTCGATCCCGATCCGATCCCCACAGCGATTTTGATCAGCGGCAATACACCGGCAGCGAAGCTGCAAACTCCTTCCGGCTCCTGTCCTCTGGCTTCTGACTTCTGGTACGGGCAGCCTGCCCGTTGCCGCTAACGTCAGGAACCCTTGAAGCCGTGAAGGGGCGGGCCGGATACGTCACCATCCGGGCAGCCGCAGGGTGCGGAATCCGGAGCGGCGCCCCCGAAGCGGCCCGGCACCAGCGATTTCAGGGCCTGCCAGACCGGCCTTATGGAGAGGGCGAGCAGGAGCAGTGCTCCTGCCAGTTGCAGGGGAAAGGGAATAAGTTCCGCTGCCTGGCCGGCCATGGCCTGGGCCGAGATGCCGAGCCAGCCATAGAGGAAGTCGACCAGTATCCCGCAGAACATGGCGCTGGCGGCCAGAGCGGCAAGATAGTACAGGGTGGCCCGGCGGCCCAGGATCCCGGCGAGGACCGTCAGCGACGCCATGCTGGTTGCCGGCCCCACCAGCAGGTACACCAGGGCCGCTCCCGGGCTGACCCCCTTCAGGATCAGGGCGGCGGCAATGGGCGTGGAGGCGGAGGCGCAGGTATAGAGCGGAATACCGATCACCAGCATGACCAGTTTTGCCGTCAGCCCGCCACCGTACCCGGCCAGCAGGGAATCGGGCACCAGAACGGTTATCATCCCGCTCAGCAGAATACCGATGAGGAACCAGACGGCAATATTGTTCCACAACTCTCCGCCGGCAAACCTGACTCCGGTGGAGATGAGGGTGCCGAGACTGCGGCGCTTCGGCAGCGGCCCGGCCTGCGGGGCTGGACAGCAGGATGCCGCCGTCTTGTCCTCCTCCCTCCGGGGAGGCAGTTCCACCTTGGGATCCGGTCCGGGCGGAAAGAAATAATTCTGGCTCAGGCCGGCGGTCATGGCGGAAAAAAAGGCGGCCAGGGGCCGGGCAACGGTCATGAGCGGGTCGAGCAGGGCATAGGTTATGCTGATGGAGTCCACCCCGGATTCCGGGGTTGAGACGAGAAAGGAAGTGGTGGCCCCATTGCTGGCGCCCTGTTTCTTGAGGGCGGCGGCAATGGGCAGGACGCCGCAGGAGCAGACCGGCAGTGGGATGCCGATCAGGGCCGCCTTGACGACCGAGCCCGCCCCACCCTTGCCCAGATGGCGCGCCACCAGGCCGGGGGAAAGGAAGACCTTGAGCAGCCCCCCGACCAGCAGGCCGAAAAGGATATAAACCGAGGCATCCAGGAGTATCTCCCAGGAGCCGTGCAGAATTTCCATACCTGTTTGCATAAATGGGCTACTCGCGGGCGTGTTCGAGGGCGATGTCCAGCAGCCGGCCGATATGATCGTCAGCCAGGCGGTAATAGAGGACCGGGCCTTCACGCCTGTTGGCCACCAGGTTCAGGTTGCGCAGCAGCCTGAGCTGATGGCTGACCGCGGATTCGGTGATCCCCAGCAGGGCCGCCAGGTCGCAGACGCACATCTCCCCGCCGGCCAGGGCCCGGATGATCCGCTGCCTGGTGACATCGCCCAGGGCCTTGAACAAGGCGGCGAGAGCCGCTGTTTCAGCTGGCTGCAGGGAGTTTTTCCTGGCCCGGTCAACCCGGTCATGATGGATGATTCGTACGTTGCAGAGGTCCATGATGTTCCGCACTGTTTACTACATGAGCAAATGCTCAGATGACCAAATAAATTAACCGGCGCCATCCCTTTTGTCAAGGGACAAGGAGTCTGAAGCCCTCCTCCGGCACCAGATCCACCCTTTCAGGTATATTTCTTGCTACTTTGAGGATGAACCACTGATCATCCGGTCCATCAAGGGCCAGGAATGTATCCCCACCATGGCAGAGGAAAAACGGTGATCTATCATGCTGACGCCCGAACACAGGACAATCCTGCAGCAACTCAAGGATGCAGGGGGGAAGATGTTGACGGCCGATGATCTGCAGCAATTAACCAACATCGAACCAATCAGGATAAGCGCCATTCTTGCCGACCTGACAGCCCATGCCCTCCTGCTCGAAAGCAAATCGGATGAACGCGGAGGATACTGGCTCTACTCCCTGTCCGAAACCGGCAGAAAATTTCTTGACGAACGGGGGTAGGGAAAAGGAATCCCGGGGAGACCGTTTGCTTCCCGTTCTTCCCCGGCGCCGAAAAACTGCTCATTCTTCCGCACCGGCATGCAAGAAAAGCAGCCTCCATGGCTGCTCTTCGGGCCAGGGCCCCGTCTCCCTGCCGATAAGCGGGACCTGCGGAACAAGGTACGGAATATGCATACGTCCTGTTGAAGTTTCCGTATCACGCCGGCAGGACATCCCCTGCCCCGTGACAAACATTCAAGATGAGGCGGCCCGGCCCGCTCGCAGGACCCCGGGGGTGACACCCCCACCGGCCCGGGTCAGGAAAGGAGGATGTCATGTTGGCCAGGGTTACTCTTCTGCTCTTTTTTCTGGCCGGTCTGTCGGTTGCAGCCATTGCGGCCCGAACGGAACCCGTTCCGGTGGAATACGACGTCCCCCCCGGCTCGCACCCGCATGACGTCGCCCCTGCCCCGGACGGCGGCGTCTGGTATACCGCCCAGCGACTTGGCGCCTTGGGCCGGCTCGACCCGGAAAGCGGGGAAACCCGGCACATTCAACTGGGAGAAGGATCGGCCCCGCACGGCGTCATCGTCGGTCCGGACGGTTCACCGTGGATCACCGACAGCGGGCTCAACGCCATTGTCCGGGTTGACGCGGACAGCGGGGAGATAACCCGTTTTCCCCTGCCGGAAACCACGCCATGGGCCAACCTCAACACCGCCGCCTTCGACAACCAGGGTCAGCTCTGGTTTACCGGCCAGTCCGGGTATTACGGCCGTCTCATCCTGAAAACCGGCAGAGTGGAGATCTTCCCGGCTCCCCGGGGACGGGGGCCGTACGGCATCTGCTCGGCTCCTGACGGGTCCGTCTACTACGCTTCGCTGGCCGGCAGTCACATCGCCCGCATCGACACGCAAAGCGGCGCAGCCACTGTCATCGAACCCCCGACGCCGGACCAGGGGGCACGGCGGGTATGGGCCGACTCCAAAAGCCGCATATGGGTGAGCGAATGGTACGGCGAACGGCTCGGGCTCTATGACCCGGGCAGCAACACCTGGCGGGAATGGAAACTGCCCGGGAGTGAGCCGCAGCCGTATGCCGTCTATGTCGATGACAAGGATATCGTCTGGCTCAGCGACTTCGGCGGGAACAGCCTGGTCCGTTTCGATCCGACAACTGAGACATTTACCTCCTTCCCCCTTCCCAGTGAGAACGGCCACGTGCGGCAGATCCTCGGACGGCCGGGCGAAATCTGGGGGGCCGAATCAAGGGTGGACAAGCTGGTTGTCCTCCGAATGCCCTCGGCCGGATAATTTCGATTTTTTCCGGTCCAACAGGAAATGTCCGACCGTATCAGACAGCAAGGAGGAATTTTCCGGCCCGTGGTTTAATTTTATTTTTTCAGGGAGTACATGAACCATGCGAATCAAGATTCTCCTGCTGACAGTGGCAACTATATTGTGGTGGGCGGACGGGTACTGCGAAGAAAATATCTATACCTGGAAGGATAAAAACGGCGTGCTCAATATAACCGATCATGCTCCCCCATCGGACGCGGAGATTCTCGACATCAGCCCGAGCCACAGGCAGCAGGCCGAGGAATACTGGCGCCAGCGCCGCGAGATCCAGGAAAGAGCCCGACAGGCGGAGGAAGAGAGAAGAATGAAGGAGCAGGCCGCTGCCGCGGAAAGAAGGGAAGCCGAGGCCCGGCGCCAAGCCGAAGAACTGATGGAGAGGGCCCGGCGGATGGAGGAGATGCGAAAACCGGAAAGGAAAAAAAGAGGATATTAACTGCGATTGTCCCCTGGTTCGGTTGACAAGCGAGGAGGAAAATGGAAGACTGACGGCAGCCGGGGAGAGCTGTCAACACAGACCGCCCGGATCCTCGGCGGAACACCGTCCCACGCATAGTGCGGCCAAGCGCGACCATCAGACCCTATGAACCGCAACTCCGGACCCAGGGCCCGTGTCATCATCCATGTGGACATGGATGCCTTTTACGCTTCGGTTGAAATTCTCGATAACCCCGGCCTCAGGGGCAGACCGGTGGTGGTCGGCGGAACGTCCGACCGTTCGGTGGTATCCGCCGCCTCCTACGAGGCCCGCAAGTACGGCATCCATTCGGCCATGGCCACTGTCAAGGCACGCAGGCTCTGCCCCCGGGCCGTCTTTCTCCCGGTCAGGATGGATCGCTATCGGGAAGTATCCGACCGGATCATGGCAATTTTTCACCGGTTTACCCCCCTGGTGGAACCGATTTCCCTTGACGAAGCGTTTCTCGATGTCACCGGCTCAAACGCTCTTTTCGGGGACGGTCCCGGCATCGCGGCGGAAATCAGGAAACTGATCCGGGAGGAAACCGGCCTTACCGCTTCCGCCGGCGTCGCCACCTCCAAGCTGGTGGCCAAGATAGCGTCCGACCTGCAGAAACCCGACGGCTTGACCGTGGTCGAAGCCGGCCGGGAGCGCGAATTTCTGGCCGGCCTCCCCATCGGCAAGCTCTGGGGAGCGGGCAGGAAAACCATGGAAGCCCTGGCCCTCCTGAGCGTGGAAACCATCGGCGACCTGGCCGCCCTGGACCCGGACATCCTGAGTGCACGATTCGGCCTGCACGGCAGCCACCTGCACCTGGCCGCCAACGGCATCGACAACCGGCCCGTTGTTCCCCTCCGGGAAGTCAAATCAATAGGTCATGAGGAAACCTTCAGCGAAGACCTGATCGATCTCACCGTTATCAGGCGGGAGCTCCTGGCTCTTGCCGCCAGGGTGGGAGAACGGTTGCGCCGCCATGGACTCCAGGGGCAGACCATAACCGTCAAAATCAAGTATCACGATTTCTCCAGCAGCACCAGGTCACTGACCCTGGCGGAGCCGACCAGCGACACAGGGGAGATTTTTCAACGGGCGCTGGAACTCCTGGGAAAAACCGAGGCAGGGCGAAAACCGCTGCGGCTGGCCGGCATCAGCGTCAGCAACCTGACCTCCTCAAACAGTTGCCGGCAGCAGGATCTCTTCGGCAAAACCAGAATGCGCGAAAAAACCCGGAGCCTGTACGAGGCGGTTGACCAGATCAACAAAAAATTCGGCCGCGGCACCGTCAACCCCGCCACCCTGAAAAAATAGGGGTCAAGTCTTTGCTTGACTCTTCTCTGGTATAAAAATCTCTCGTCGTCTGGGATGCATCACCGATATTGACAGCAAAATCCGGTGAGCATGAAAGGAGAAGAGTCAAGCAAAGACTTGACCCCTTCAAATATCCAGGATGATCAGGGCTTCCCAGCCCTCCTTTGTCTTCTCGACCCGGTAGCGGTGGAGGGTTACGGCCTTGACATCCACTCCCATTTCATGCCTGTCGACATCGATCTCTTCACCAAGCGCCACAGCCCTCAGAACCAGCCGGCCGCCTTCCGGGGCAATCCTGATATCCCTGACCCGCAGCAGCAGCATTTCGGCATCCTTGTAAAAAATCAGTTCCTGGAGCAGTTCGAACAACAGCATTTCATAATCATCGGAACTGACCGTCATATCAAGCTGCCGCCTGGGAGCGACGGTTTCCAGGTCGGTCACCATGACGTTCATCATGGCGTCGGCGGCGGAGGCAAACAACTCCTCGGCCGTTCTGCCCCAGGCCCTGAAGGCCACATCCGCCGTGGCGATATCATCGATGTACTCAAACCCCATCGAAGGGGTCAAGTCTTTGCTTGACTCTTCTTCTTTCATGCTCACCCGATTTTGCTGTCAATGTCAGTGGTGCATCCCGGACAAAGACAGATTTTTATACAGAGAAGAGTCAAGCAAAGACTTGACCCCTGCTCTTACCCCTTAACATTGCCGATGGGGACAAGTTTTGCCACCCGCCTGCTGATGCCCGCCTGTTCGCAGGCCAGCACCACTTCGTCAATATCCTTGTAGGCTGCACCGGCCTCCTCGGCCAGACCGGGATAGGATGCACCGCGCACATAAATGCCCCGGGCCTCCATGTCCTCCTGCAGCTTTCTGCCCCTGAATTTCCTTTTGGCCTGACGCCGGCTCATGGTCCGCCCGCTGCCGTGGGCAGTGCTGAAGAAGGTCTCGGCCCCGCTTTCCACCCCGCACAGGAGGTATGACCCGGTCTCCATGCTGCCGCCGATGATCACCGGCTGCCCGGTTTTCCTGAATTCCTCGGGCAGCTCCTCCCTGCCCGGACCGAAGGCCCGGGTCGCGCCCTTGCGGTGCACCAGCAGTTCATGGAGTTCACCACGCACCAGGTGTTTTTCGAGCTTGGCGGTGTTGTGGGAGACGTCGAACACCTGGCGCAGGCCCATGTCAGCCGGGTCCCGGTGGAAAATATCGGCAAAGACCTCCCGGATGCGGTGCAGGATCACCTGCCGGTTGGCAAAGGACATGTTGATGGCGCACTTCATGGCGGCGAAGTAATCCCTGCCTTCCGGGGAATTGAATGGTGCGCAGGCGAGCTCCCGGTCAAGGATCTTGATGCCGTATTTCTTGTCCATCACCCGGAGGAAAAGCTGCAGGTAATCGGTGGCGACCTGGTGCCCGAAACCCCTGCTGCCGCAGTGAAACATCAGCACCACCTGGTCGGGCAGCGTTATGCCGAAGGCCCGCGCCAGATCAGGATCTACAATATTTTCCTGCCGTGCCACCTGGATTTCCAGATAGTGATTGCCCGACCCCAGGGTGCCGATCTGCCGGTAGCCCCGGTCAACGGCCCTGTCGCTGACCTTGCCGGCATCGGCGCCCGCAATGCAGCCGCCTTCCTCGGTATGGCGCAGATCATCCTCCCAGCCGTAGCCGTTTTTCACGCACCAGGGCGCGCCCTGCTCCACCACGGTGCGGAATTCGTTGCGGGAAATGTCAAGAAAACCCGTGGACCCCACGCCGGCCGGAATGCGCTGAAAAAGGCGATCCACCAGCTCGTGGAGATGGGGTTTGACCTCATCATAGGTCAGGTTGGTGAGCACCAGCCGCATGCCGCAGTTGACATCAAAGCCGATACCGCCGGGTGAAATGACCCCTTCCCGGTTGTCCATGGCCGCCACTCCGCCGATGGGAAAACCGTAGCCCCAGTGGCCGTCGGGCATGCACATGGCGTAGTTCACTATTCCCGGCAGAGTGGCCACGTTGGTTATCTGGTCCACCACCCCCTCATCCATTGCCTCCAGCAGCGCTCTGGAGGCATAGATCCGGGCCGGCACCAGCATTCCCTTTTTGAAGGTCACCGGTATCTCCCAGACGGTCTCGGAGATTTTCCGCAAAATTCCAGGAATTGTCATTATCCTTCCTCCCTGTCCTCCATCGGCTGCATTGCACCTTCTTTTATTTATTGTATGTTCGGGAGTGGGAACTGTCCACAGATTTGAAATTTTCATCCTCCAGGCACCGTATTTGCAAAGGTGAACACAATCAGGAGGTCCTGCAATTTTCCGGCACGGCGGTCGCGGCCGCCGGACGGCAAGAGACGGAACTGATGGAGGTTCATGATGGCCAAAGACAACCATAAGGGCGCCCACTCGCCGTTATCCGAGTTCGAAACCGTCATTGCGTCAAAAACGGCAATCTGGCGGCAGTTCGAGTGGGGAGAAATGCGGGTCGGGTATGAAACATACCTGGAGGATTTCGACGACGCCCCGCTGCTCAAGGGACTTCCGGACAATCTGTGCCCCTGCCCGCACTGGGGATACCTGCTGGCAGGACGCATGACCGTCCGCTACCCGGATCATGACGAAGTGGTGAAGGCGGGGGAAGTCTACTACATGGCCTCGGGACATACGATATTCGTCGAGGCCGGCACCGTCCTCATTGAGTTCAGCCCCAGGGAGGAATTCCGCAAACTGACCGAGATCGCGGAAGAAAACCTTGCCGGAACGAACTCTGAGGGTGTTTAATCATCAAGAAGGGACCAGGACCGGGCCTGCCGGGATCGAGGGAAATCCGTCCTGTTCCACAGGACGGTGCCCGTCCCATGCGAAAGGCTTCCCGTTTTTCCGGCCCCTATGGGAAAAATTTTCCGCTCCACCACCATGGTGGTTCCCGGCCCCATCGAAATGTGGAATAATGTATCGCCCGTGGCCTGTTTTCGTCCG
The DNA here is from genome assembly GCA_022837185.1 of Desulfobacteraceae bacterium. Taxonomy (GTDB): domain Bacteria; phylum Desulfobacterota; class Desulfobulbia; order Desulfobulbales; family Desulfobulbaceae; genus UBA10518. Next base: position 7,776 of record JALHJD010000032.1, on the reverse strand, counting down.
GACAGAAACGGCTGGAAACGGTCTTTCCTGACAACCACGCCATGCAACCCGGGACGGGACTGCCGCCATCCCGCGGCATCCCCGCCCGATTTCATCGTCATCCACAAAGGGAGGGAAAGGAATGAAAAAAAACGGATGTATTCATAACCTGGCATGTTACTGGAAAAAACACCTGGTCACGGCAGCGGCCCTCATGGCCGTGGTCAGTATCTGGACATGGGGCGACGGGCTGTTTTCACCGGCCCATTCCATGGACAAGGATCAGCCGGCGGCCTCCGCCTCCGCTCCCGATATCGAACACCCCATGCAGAATCCCAAAGAGTACAGCAAGGCCAAGAAATGCCCGAACTGCGGGATGATGATCAACATGTGGGCCCGGACCAGGCATGCCTTCCATCATCCGGAAGGGGATTTCGTCACCTGCTCGATCCGCTGTATGGCCGACAAGGCCGTCAATTCAGGTGAGGAACCTTCCGGCGCCTCGGTGGCCCTCTATCTTGACCCCGACACCATGGTGCCGGTGGAGAAGGCCGTCTATGTCATGGGTTCCACGGCGCCGGGGACAATGACCATGAAATCGAAAATCGCCTTTGCCGACCGGGCCGCGGCTGAAGAATTTGCCACCCGCCACGGCGGGGAGGTTGTCGATTTTCAAGCCGCCTATGCCGCCGCCAGGGAGGAACTGCCGAAGTCAAGGCTGAACATCGATCAGAACAGGAAGAAAACAGGCAAAATCAAAGAGCCGACGGCCGCCGACACCTGCACGGTCTGCGGCATGTATCCGGCCCGGTTTCCCCGGCACCACGCCCAGATCTGGGCCATGGACGGAAGCACCCTGCACTTCTGTTCAACCCGGTGCCTGATCCATTATACCGCCGAGCCGGCAAAATATGTCAAGGAGCCGTCGCCCGATAAAATGGCATGGGTGACGATTTTTTCCGACAGCATGTATGAAAGCGCTTACGGGGCCTACTATGTCGTCGGCTCCAGGGTTGACGGTCCCATGGGCAAAGAGGCGATCCCTTTTAAATTCAAAAAGGAGGCCGAAGACTTTGTCCGGGACAACGGCGGCCGGATCGTCGGCTACCCGGAATTGACCCCGGAACTGCTCACGGGCGGGGAATAATCTTCGAAAAAGCAGGCGGCCGGTTGGCCGCCTGCAACTAAAAAAACCGAATGACCGGGCGGGGCGATACCGCCCGGTTCACTGTTTTCGGGCGGTACTGTTTGTCTCGCGCCAGGCGATGGTGATTTTCTCCATTAATTCATCGAGTTCAATGGGCTTCATGCAGTAGTCGTTGGCGCCGTATTCCAGGCCCCGGATACCGGCATTCATCGAGGCATGACCGGTGAGCATGATCACGGTCATCAGCGGCCAGCGCCGCTTAATCTCCTGCAGGCACTGAATGCCGTCCGTGCCGGCCAGCATGACATCGAGAACAACGACATCGGGCCAACCGCTCTCGAGAACCTCCAATGCTTCATCGCAGCTAACGGCAGTCCTGGCCTCATACCCCCGACGGGCAAGGCGCTTGACGGTGGTTTCCAGAAAGTCGGGTTCATCATCGACAAAAAGAATATTGAGCTTTTCCCCCATAGTCAGTTCTCCGCTGCCGGCGGCTCATCCGGCTTCAAAATCGCTTCAATATCGGCGAGGATCTTCTTCCGGTATTGCTCCACCCTGAATTGTTCATCCATGACCATATCAATCTGCCTGGTATGAATCAACAGATAACCGAGAATTTTCAAGCGGGAAAGAAGAAAAGGGGCGGGCTTCTTTTCGATCCGGGCGGACAGGGCGTCCACTTTCTGTTCTACCCGGAAGTCGTACCGCTCCAGAATATCCTTCAGCAACTGGACCCGGATGAACCGGCGGCCCTCGTCGGCGGCCCCGCCTTTGAACTGGAAACTGACGTAGTTCTCGGTCAGCATGTCGCTGACATGGGACTCGACCAGGGAGAAATGGTAGCCGAGGCGGACGCTGAGGTTGCAGAAATTGCTTGAAACCAGGAAGTAATTCCTGTTGGACATGCCGGAGCGTACCGCCGGATCCAGTTCGCGGTTCATGGTGGACTGGAAAATGATGGAGCCGAACCCCCGGAAGCTCACCGGCGGCGGTCCCTGCCAGGGGACGGCGATCATGCCGGACCAGATCGCCAGCATGGGGACGGAAACAATCTGGTCGATATGGACGAATTTCTGGTGCCGGTCGTACTCCCGGCTGAAGCCGTCGTCAAGATCGATGACCCACCATTGAAAAGGGGTCTCGCCCACAAGCTGCTTGGCCGCCTTTTCATCAAACCGGTATTTGGATCCGAAGGCGAACATCTCGGCCACGCCCTTTTCATGGCAGAACCTGGTCAGGTCATGAAAGGTTTTGCAGGAAGAGGGCCGGAAATAGATGGACGCCGGGTCGGTGAGATTGAGCGGCGCGGCAAGCTCAAGCACCTGTTCCAGCATCCTGTAGATCGGGCTGCCCTTCATCAGGTTCGGCGGCGGCGGGGGCTCACCGAGCAGATCTTCCCGGCGGCCGTCTATTACACGGCCGGCGGTTGCGTCCACGGTGACCACCTGGCCATTTTTCAGCTTCTCGACCGCGCCGGGCACACCGAAGAGAGCGGGGATGCCGAATTCCCGGGAAACGGTGGCCAGGTGGGCGGCAACCTGCCCGGTCTCGCTGATCACGGCCGCGGCCCTTGGCAGCAGGGTGGCCCATTCCGGCAGGGGGTGTTCGACCACCAGGACCGCTTCCTTGGGAAACTGCAGCAGATCAAGGCTGGAACGAACAATATATACCGGACCTGCGGCCACACCGCGACAGGCGGCCACGCCGCCGGACAACAGCACATCCTCACCTTTTTCCCCCCCGGTCGCCAGGGCGATGGATTCAACGGTGGAGGACTCTCCCAGGGGGCGGCTCTGCAGCAGAACAATGGCATCCTGCTGGTTTATCGACCATTCTATATCCTGCGGACTACCGAAGTGGTCCTCCAGCCGGACCGCTATCCGGCACAACTCCCGGGCCTGGTCGTCGGAGAGGACCTCCTGATCGGCTCCCCGACGGAGTTTCAATGCCATGATTGCATGCGGGGGCTCGCGGCTCACCTCGTATATATCGGTATCCACCCGGCCGTCCACCACCTGGCCGGCCAGCCCCGGAGCGGCGCTGATCACCACCGAGGGGCTTCGCGGGTCGGTGGGCGACCGGGAATACATGACTCCGCCGACCTTGGCGTCAACCATGGCCAGGCAGCCCACGCACATGATCACATCCTGATGCCTGAAGCCGCGCTGCAGCCTGTAGACGATGGCCTGACTCTTGTACATGCCGGCCAGGATCTCCTTGTAGGTCTGGTCCATCATCTCTTCATCAACATTGAGCTGAGTGCGGTACTGTCCGGCAAAAGAGGCATTGCCGCTGTCTTCCCCGAGCGCGCTGGAACGCATTGCCAGCACCGGCTGCTCTTCCCCTGCCCTCCCCCTCAGACGTTGATAGGCGTCGTGAATCTGCCGTCCAAGGTCGTCGGGCAAAGGCGCCTTGGTGATCAACGTGTGGATGGCGGCGCTGGTCCTGTACAGCTCTTCCAGGTTGTCGAGATTGCAGATGGTCATGCGCCGGTTGATCTCATCCTGGAGATCATTTTCCGTGAGAAAGTGGTGAGCGGCTGCCGCGGTTATCACGAAGCCGTCCGGCACCGGCAGCCCCGCCCGGTTGGCAATCTCTCCCAGGTTGGCCATCTTTTCGCCGACCTGGTCGGCGGAGCGTCGATCGATTTCATTCATTTCCAGGATGAAGGGACCGCCGGCGATCACCGGGCGCGCCGCCAGGATGGTCTCCATTTGGTCGGAAATCGCCTTGAAGGCGGGAATAAGGCCGCCGTATCGGCCGTCGGAAAGTTCCTGCAGGCGCTGGATCATTTTATACACCTGGAAACTCAGGGCCGTGCAGTGGCTGTGCACGAAGGTCATGCTGAAAGGGCGGCCGCTGCTGAAAGCCTGCTCCATTTCCGCTATGAGTTCCAGGGCGTTGTTGTTGGCGGTAAGCAGGGAGCGGAAAAGCTTGTAATGCTCCTGGAAGGAGCTGCGCAGGCGGGCATCATCCTGCTGCGGGGACAGCCATTTGCCGAAAAAATTACGGACGCGTTGAAGAATCATTTCAGGCGGACTTGGCTGATTTTTGGTTTTATTCAGGTTTCATCTGGAAAAAATTTCAGCCGATAATTCCTGTCTTCCTTTTTCGATCGCGTCAGGAGTCAACCGCAAAAAATTTATTATCATTCAACCATAGCATATTTCCGCCTCTCCGGCATACCTAATGTACGATCGGACAGAAATCCTCGTATCCCATGGGAGGAACTGCCTGCTGCATTTCATCCCGCAGAGGGGACACTGCCGGCCGCTGTGAGTTTGAAACGTCATTGAGAAAAGACATCCGGGAAGGGGACCGACAACGGTCCCCTCCCGAAAAGTGTTGATCAATGTTCGAGCCTCAGCCCCCATCCTTCAAACATGAACAGGATGGCGAAACCGAACCACAGGGTGTAGATCACATACCCGCCCAGGGACAGAATCACCAGCAACGCTTTCTCCCGGATGCTCTGGGCAATGATCCCGTAGTAGTTGTAGGCCGGCTCCACACTCTTGGTCCGTACCTGGTAGAGGAATTTCGCCTCCTTGAACTGCTCCTGCTTGTTCAGGCTTCTTTCCATATCACGAAGTATGGACCACCAGTCGTAGAGGGCCTGTTTTTCGTCATAACCGTACCGGGCGGCCACCGGCCCCCCGTCATTGGCAAACATGGCATCGGCGTCAGCCAGGGCGGAAACCAGCATCCCTCCCATATCACCGCTGACCTGCAATTCCTCGGCGGCGCTTTCCACGTTCATCCCCGCCGCCCGCAGCACGGTGGCCCACCGATCTCCGGCCGCACCATCCTTGGCCTTGAGCGCCATGTCTATATTTTTTCCAGTGAATTCCTTGGCGTTTTCCTGGTTCGCAGGAATAAAATACGAAGAATTCTTGGAAATGGAATTGTACATGCCGTCCATGTAATCGAGCAGATTCTGACCGGCAAAAACCGGGGAAAGCAGGATCGCGAACACGATCCAGAAGCCGATCATCATCACCACTCCGCCCGTGAACTCTTTTTTGTGCGCAATCATATGCAGACCTCCTTAGGCGTGATGCCCGCCGCCCTCGCCCTTGAGGGTGCGGATGTTGGTGAAAAAGATATAAAAGACCCAGATCGCAAAGGCGGCCAGGACCCCGAAGAAAATATAGGTGCCCACCGTTTCCAGCAGCTTGCCGGTCGCGGTCGACATCGGAATCATATCCATGCTGGCCAGTTTGGACGGCAGGGCAAAGAGGCGGTTGATAAAACCGGCCGAGGTGGCCACGGCGTACAGCCCGCAGATGGTGACGCCGCTGACCACCTTGGTGATCAGGGAGCCGATCTGGATGCCGATCAGCGAGCCCAGCAGCATGCCCATGGCCAGGGTGTAGAAAATAAACCCGTAGGCCGCGTACTGCCCCAATCCGGCGTAGCCGGCGGTGAAAATGATCTGGAAGATGTCGGTGCCCACGGTGGTGGCCGAGGAAACGCCGAGGACATAGACGAAGATCGGGAAGGTCAGGAAGCCGCCGCCCACGCCCATGATGGCCGCGGCAAAACCAACCACGAAGCCGCTGAGGACCAGGAATATGAATGAAATCTGCCGGCCGCCCGGAACCACGCCCTGGTCGAACTTGATCATCGGCGGCACTTTGACGTTCTGCAGCGACTGGGCCAGGCCGGTCAGGACGTTGGCCCTTGCGGCCTCACCGGAGGCGACGCGGGCGGCTGCAGCCTTCTTGGATTTGAAAAAATCCATCAGGGCGTAGGAGCAGAGGAAGCCGAGCATCAGCACGTAGATGGTGGTGATGAAGGCGTCGCTCATGATCGGATTGAACTCGTAAATGGTCCGGTTGATGTAGCCGCCCGCCGTGGCCCCGGCAAGGGAGCCGACCAGAAAGACCACGGCCAGGGCTACGGAGACGTTGCCCAGTTTACGGTGAATGACGCTGCCCATGATCGCCTTGGCAAAGATGTGGAACAGGTCGGTGCCCACCGCCAGAATGCCCTTGACCCCGGCGCTCATCAGGGCCGGAGCGATGATGAAGCCGCCGCCCGCACCGATGCAGCCGGTGATCAGACCGGCCACCAGCCCGACCCCGATGGAGGCGAAAAAAATGAGGGGAGTGTAGAAGGCCGGCGCGTAGGCCGACTTGCCGCCCAGCATCCCCGGCAGCGCCCCGGGAGCGTCCGCAAAGGCAATGCCTCCCAGGATGATGGGGACCAGCAGCAGGCCGAGAATAATCATCCTTTTGCGGTCCCCCAGTATTCTGTTCGACACCTCAATTTCCCAGTTCGCGTGGGCCCGGGCCCCGGCCATCATGAACTGGCCTAATGCTTTAAAGTAGTTCATATTCCTGGTACTCCTTCATATACATGGTTCATAACAGGGTGTTCCCTCTTGGCTACCGTTCCGCCGCTCCTTTTTGACGACGCAATCCGCCGCGCCGCCGGCTGCGAGGCTGGACATACACCGGCCTCTTCAGCACGGTCTGGCAAGGTCTCTCTTGATCTGCGCCTGAATGATCTTCTCCTCCTGCAGGGACTTTTTCTTGTACGCATCCTGGATTGTCTCGAGAATCTTGTCCAACTCCATCGGCTTCATCAGGTAGTCAAAGGCCCCGAGCTTCATGCCCTCTATACCCGACTCCACCGAGGCATGCCCTGTCAGCATGATCACTTCGACCAGCGGCTTTATCCGTTTGATCTCCCGCAGTGTTTCCACTCCGTCCATGCCGGGCATCTTGACATCCAGCAGCACAACGTCGAAATTTTCGTTGCTGATTTTTTCGACAGCCTCGTTGCCGCTCATCACCCCGACGCAGTCAATGCCCTTCTTCTGCATTCTTTTCACCGTCATTTCCAGAAAATCCTTTTCATCATCCACTACCAGTACTCTCAAATCGGCGAACATAATCGTTTCTCCTTTGCCTTTGAATTTTCAGTTTTTCATCGTCGCGCGCCCGGCTGAATGATGGGCAGTAACAGCATAAACACCGCTCCCCCATCTTCCCCGTTGCGGACTTCGATTTTCCCTCCCAACGTCTGGATTATATGGTAACTGATCGACAGACCGAGGCCTGTCCCCTTGCCCGGCTCCTTGGTGGTAAAGAACGGATCAAAAATATTCTCCATGATTTCCCGGGGAATTCCCGGACCGTTGTCCCTGAACTCAATGATGATGTGCTTGTCATCGAAACTGGTGGCGATGTCCACGGCGCCGTTTTTCCCAATGGCATCCATACTGTTGTTGAGAATATTGAGGAAAACCTGCTGCAGCTGCGCCGCGTCGGTCATGATGGCAGGCATGTCTTCCTGCAGGTGCTTGTTGATGGTGATGTCGTTGACTTTGGCTTCGTTGACCACAAAGGACACGACCTCATCGACCAGATTGTTGATATTCACCGCTCCTTTTTCGGCCTTCATTTTCCGGGAAAACCCCAGCAGCCTGTGGGTAACATTGCTGGCCCGCGACACATGCAGTTTGATTTTTTCCGCTGCCTTCCGGTATTCTTCCAGATTGCGCACCTTTTCGGGGTCCTCTTCCACCAGGAGCTCCCGGATCCAGTCCGCCTGGTCGGTTATCAGTTGCAGCGGATTGTTCACCTCGTGCGCCAGGCCGGCCGCCATGATGCCCAGGGACGCCATTTTTTCAACCTGCATCA
>JALHJD010000333.1 GCA_022837185.1 Desulfobacteraceae bacterium | reverse complement strand
GACGGCGGCGATTTTCCGTTGCAGGTTTCGCAGCCCGGCCTCCCGGGTATACTCCCGGATCATCAGGCGGACAACCTCGGGCGGAAATTCCGGGGGCTGCTCGGAAAGACCGGCCTCCTCTATTTCCCGCGGTATCAGAAACCGGTAGGCGATCTGCTCCTTCTCCTCCTCCGTATAGCCGGACAAATGCAGGATTTCCAGCCGGTCAAGCATGGGCGCCGGTATGTCCTCGATGGTGTTGGCGGTGGCGATGAACATGACCCTGGACAAATCGAACGGGACGTCCAGGTAATTATCGACAAAATTGGCATTCTGCTCGGGGTCCAGCACTTCCAGCAGGGCCGAGGCCGGATCGCCCTTGACGTCCTGGCCGATCTTGTCGATTTCGTCGAGCATGATCAAAGGATTGAGGGAACCTGCCCTGCGGATTTCCTGGATGATTCTGCCCGGCAGGGCGCCGACGTAACTTCTCCGGTGGCCGCGGATCTCCGCTTCGTCCTTCATGCCCGCCAGGGAAATGCGGATGAATCTGCGCCCCAGACACCGGGCGATGGATTTCTGCAGCGACGTTTTCCCCGTTCCGGGAGGGCCGACGAAGCACAGGACCGGCCCCTTGCTGACCAGACGTGATTTTTTCTTCTCCAGAGCTTTTTCGATGGCAGTACGCAGCTCTTCCAGTTGAAAAGGCTTGGCCAGAAAGTGATATGAACCCCTTTTCATGGCCTCGACCGCCGCCGGAGTCGTCGCGTAGCCCGAAATCATGATCACCTCGACTTCGGCGTCCCTGGCCTTGGCCTTTTCAAGGATGGCCATGCCGTCCACTCCTTCCATCCTCAGGTCGGTCACCACGAGATCAAAGTAGTCCTGTTCCAGCTTCGCAAGGCCGTCAATGCCGTTGTCCGCCGTGACAACCCGGTAACCCGCCCGGGTGAGGACATGGTGGAGGTTGTTGCGGGCAATTTCGTCGTCTTCGACGATCAGTATCGTGTTGCGGCAGGAGCGTTTCATGGTCCGCACCGCCAGGTATTCAAGGATGCGGTTCTTGATGTTCGTCAGGCCGTAATGTTCTTCATCGAGGATCTTCGCGGCCCGTTCAATGTCAAGATTGTCCTCGGTCACGATGTTCCACGGCAGTCCGGCCAGGAACTCGATATAATTGACGCCGATGGTGTATTCCGAAACCGAGGGGCTGGTGTTGGCAAGCTTTTCCAGCTCCCGCCGGGCGACCTGATCGACATTGGCCGGCATTGCGGCGGACTGCACAAGTTGCCGAAGCTCCTCAATCTCCCCCGAGGGTTCGGGCGGCTCCTCAACTTCCCGGTCATTGCCTCTGCTGAAAAAACCCATGGTCACGCCCTCTTCTGCTGACGGATGAAAAGAAAAAACCATCTGCTCGAAAATATTCCATCGCGGCCCGGGCCGCAACCTTTTCAGCCGGCGGTCCAGCCGGTCCCGTTCCGGGTCCGCGGCCTGCAGCGCCGCCGACGCCATACCCCACTGCCGCTGCAATCTGCAACACAAGGCAGAAAAGGTGTAACATTTTATAATACCCCGAGATAAAAGAAAATAATTATTATAACTTAAACTGTTGTTGCATATCGCAACATCCGCTTCCGCCGACCCGAACAAAGTCTCTGTTCATTTTATGCTGTAAAATCAGGTAAATGATTACAGTTATATGGTTTTGGCATACCGATTGCTAAATCCAGGGAAACACGAAACAAACCCTGTTCTTTTTCAGACCGTATCAGGAGGAAAAACAATGACGACCAAATCAGACAAACTCAGCGCCTGGGACCGGATCATGATGGCCATTACCTTTGCCGAAGCGGGCGACCCCACAACGGCGAGGGAGATGTACACCACGGACGCCAGGGAGCAGCGGCCGGAGTCACGCTCCGGTAAAAAAGCGGAAAACCGCCCGGAACTGCGGGTGTGAGGCAGTCTTTTTCCGCCGGCCCGGTAAAACCATAACTTCGTCCCGGAGTTTCCGGACCGGCGGCAAAGACCGCTCCCCACGAACCCCCTTGCGGGCAGTTGTTCAGACTCCCTGCCCGGCACCGGCATTGCGCGCCTTTTTAAACGGACCTTGCCGCGATGATCCGTTTCCTCAACCATTAGCGGCCCCTTCGCTCCCCGGCAAAAAAGACAGGGGCGGACGATTCTCACCCCCGGGTTTAATGACCCCGCCCTGCCGCCCACCCGGTTTCATCCCGGCGCCAACCCTGTACCGCCCGGCGCACAATCCGAGGTGACTCCCCGCAACGTGAAATAAAAGATAAACCTTCAGGCTGTCGCCCGGCGGCCGCGACCCAGCATCAATGGATTATTCCCCCGGGAGGGAGATCCGGAAAAAATATGTTGCGATATG
>JALHJD010000332.1 GCA_022837185.1 Desulfobacteraceae bacterium | reverse complement strand
CCCTGTTTTCCACCTTCCTTCTCACCATGCTCCTCGCCTTTGTCACCGTCGCAGCGGCGGGATACCTCTACGCGGCATACTCCGATTCCGCCGCCTCACCACCCGGCCGTACCCTGGTCGGAACACTGTTGCTCGTTGAGACCGGCTGGTTCGTCACCGTTGCTTTTTTCTCCCTGTATGCCCATGTCATGCTGCAAAAGTTCAACCTTTTGATTAAGTATGCCAACCAACTGGGCGCGGGAAAAGATAATATCACGATCGGGAAAAAAGGGCCGCGGGAGGTCAGGAATCTGGCCTTTGCCCTGGAAAGGATACGGCAGCGTTTCGTCGCGGGCTGACGGATTAGCCCGGAAGGGCCTGCTCCACCCGGCCGGCGAGCTGGCCGCAGGCGGCGGAAATGTCTTCACCGCGGCTCTGGCGGATAAAGACCGTGTAGCCGCGGCGCCTGAGGATGTCCTGAAATTTCAGGATGCGCTCCATGGCCGGGCTCCTGAACCGATCATCTCCGGTGCTGTTCATTGCCAGCAGATTTATCTTGCAGGGAATGCCCCTGAGCATCTCCGCCAGTCTGACCGCCGAATCGTCAGCGTCGTTGATGCCTTCCAGCAGGGTGTATTCAAACATGATCCGCTGCCTTTTCTTCATCTGGTAGTGCCTGCAGGCCTCGAGCAGGTCCTCGAGGGGATACGTTCTGTTGACGGGCATGAGCATGGTCCGGGTCGCATTGTCCACGGCATGCAGGGAAACCGCGAGATTGACCTCCGTTTTTCGGCCGAACTCGATCATCTGCGGAACTAAACCGCAGGTCGACACCGTCATCCGCCGGTTGGAAAAATCCAGGCCGCGCTGTTCATTGAGGATGGAAAGGGCCGTGAGGAGATTATCGAGGTTGGCCAGCGGTTCGCCCATGCCCATGAATACGAGGTTGGTCAGGCGGCCGCGGCCGCGGCTGAACATCCAGTCGCGCGCCCCGCAGACCTGGTTGACGATTTCCGCCGGTTTGAGATTGCGCTTCAGGCCCATTTTTCCCGTGACGCAGAAATGACAGCCCATGGCGCAGCCCGCCTGGGAGGAGACGCACAAAGTGTTGCGCTCTTCCTCCGGGATCAGAACCGACTCGATGGTATGCCCGTCTTCCAGGGAAAAGCAGAACTTGACCGATCCGTCCCGGGATTCCTCCACCACCGGATTTTCAAAGCGGCTTATCCTTGCCTGCCGGGAGAGGATGCTCCGAAACTCCTTGGCCAGGTCGGTCATCTGGGAAAAATCCGTGATCCCGGGACGATATAGCCAGGCAAGGATCTGCTCGCCCCGAAATGACGGCTGTCCCAGCTCTTCCACATAGCGGACCAGCTGCGGCCGGCTGAGGTTTTTCAGATCTGTTTTGTTGTCGGGAGTGCGCATGATGTTCTTCAGTCTACAGTCCCCTCATGGACTCTGTTTTGACGTTGACCTTTCCGGCCAGGGCCCGGTCGATTATGGAGATGAATACACTCTTATCCCTGGGCAGGCGCCCGTCAAGGGCAAAATAATTGGAGGCGTGATTGGCCTGGAACAGGGTTTTCTCCACCTCGAGCCCGGCAATCAGGGCGCGCAGTTCCCGGAACAGGCCGGGACGGTCGGGCAGCCGGAACATTCCCCGGGCAGACTGCACGGCAAGGGGGGTGTTGTCCAGGAGCATCAGGGTCAGGACAGCGATCTGACTGGGGCGCATCCGGTTGAGCACCCGGGCCGTGGCCCGGGCATGGTCGATGGAGTGCTCCATCCCGGCGATGCCGAGCAGCACAGTGACCGAGAGGAACATGCCGGCCTCCCGGACCTGTCTGCCGGCCCGGATCATCTCCGCTGAATCCGCTCCCTTGCCGATTGCCTTGAGGGTGGGATCGTGCCCGCTTTCCAGTCCCATGTACACACGCTGCAGCCCCAGCCGGCGCAGCCGCTCCATGTCGCTTGCGCTGCGGTCCAGGATGTCCCGGGCGTTGGCATAAAGGCTGATCCGGCGTACATGGGGGAGCCTCGCGCGAATCAGGGTCAGCAGGTCAACCAGCTCCCCCTGGGGAATTGCCAGGGCGTTGCCGTCGGCAAGGAAAAGGGTGGACTGGCGCCGGAAGTGACCGGCGGCGAAGTCGAGGTCCTGGAGGATGATGCCCCGGTCCTTGACCCGAAAGCGTTTGTCCCGATAGGCCCCGCAAAAGGTGCAGCGGTTGTGGGAACAGCCGACCGTCGCCTGCAGAATGATCGAACCGGCTTCGCTGGGCGGCCGGATAATATCTCCCTCATAGTGCATGGCGCAGGCGGGATCGAACCTCCTCAGCCGTGGACCCGGGCGAAATCCTCCATGAACTCCACGAGCTTGACCACGCCCTCCCTGGGGAAAGCGTT
>JALHJD010000331.1 GCA_022837185.1 Desulfobacteraceae bacterium | reverse complement strand
ACGAACACTATTAATCCTCCCGGCCAATGGCATGACAAGGGAGAAAATTTGTAAACCATGCTCCCGGTCTATTTTGTAAACAATGATCGGCTTGCACAGTTAAATTCCCTCTCCTGGGGGAGAGGGTGGCCAGCGGCCGGGTGAGGGGTTTTTCAAACCGACAGCGAAAGCTGCAAGCACCTTCTGTCATCTGTCCTCTGGTTTCTGTCTTCTGAAACCCTCATCCGCCCTTCGAGCACCTTCTCCCAGTGGGAGAAGGGTGTTTTCAAGTTCGCTGACGCGAACGGTACGAGGTTCGAGGTGCAAGGTGCAAGGTTTTAAATTTGAAGCTTTCAGCTTTCGGCTGAATTGGTTTTCCATTGCAGACTGCTGACTCCCGGCTAACCTTTGACCCCTCATCCGCCCTTCGGGCACCTTCTCCCAGTGGGAGAAGGGTGTTGTTAAATTCCCTCTCCAGGGGAGGTAAGCGAACGTAGTGAGACTCCGGGAGGGTGGCCAGCGGCCGGGTGAGGGGTTCTTCAACCATCAGCGAAGCTGCTAACTCAAAACCTCGAACCCCGTACCTCGAACCTCGTACCGTTCGCGCCAGCGAACTAATCTTCTGTCATCTGTCCTCTGGCTTCTGACTTCTGGCACGCCGTTCGCGCCAGCGAACATCCTAAATCCTCACTTCCCACGTCGTGCCCTCGGCTCCGTCCTGCAGCTCGATGCCGTAGCGCATCAGCCGGTCGCGGATGGCGTCGCCGGCGGCCCAGTCCTTTCGTTCCCGGGCCCGGGCGCGCTCCTCGATCAGTTCCTCGATTTCCTCTAAGGAGATATCTATCCCGCTGAGCCGCTGCTCTTTCTTGTCATGGATATACTGCCGGGCGTCCTGCTGCAGAAGGCCAAGGATGCCGGCCAGTTCTCCGACCGTCTCCCCTCCTTTTTTCAGCAGGTCCACATCCTCCCGGGCCGGCTCTGCCGGCAGGGCCTGGACCCCCTTGTTCAGCACCTTGACCGCGTCAAACAGCAGGCCTAATCCCTGGGCCGTGTTGAAATCATTGTCCATGGCGTATTCAAAACGCTGCCGCAGGGATTCGATCTTTTCCCGGTCCCTGGGGCCGATGACGGACGCCCTGCCCACCCCCTCGCCCAGGCCGGCAATGCGGGCCAGGCAGTCGTACATCCGGTCCAGGGCCGCTTCGGCGTCCTGCATGGCGGCTTCGGAGTAATCAAGGGGGTTGCGGTAGTGGGTGGAGAAAATAAACAGCCGCAGCGCCTCCGGGGGGTATTTGTCCAGAATCTCGCGGATCGTCAGGAAATTGTTCAGGGACTTGGACATCTTTTCGTCGCGAATGGTGACAAACCCGTGATGGATCCAGATGTTGGCAAAAGGCTTGCCCGTGGCCCCCACGCTCTGGGCGATCTCGTTTTCATGGTGCGGGAAGATCAGGTCCTGGCCGCCGCCGTGGATGTCAAAAGTTTCGCCCAGGTACTTGCGGCTCATGGCCGAGCATTCAATGTGCCAGCCCGGCCGTCCCGGCCCCCAGGGGCTGTCCCATGTCGGCTCGCCGGGCTTGCTGCCCTTCCACAGCGCGAAATCCATGGGATGGCGCTTCTGCTCGTTGACCTCGATGCGGGCGCCGGCCTGCATGTCCTCGAGATTCCGCCCGGAAAGGCTTCCGTACCGGTCAAAACTGTCCACCCGGAAATACACGTCGCCCCCGGCCTGATACGCCAGGCCCTTGTCAATAAGGTCCCGGATCAGCTCGATCATCTCCGGGATATGCCCGGTGGCCCGGGGCTCGAGATCGGGCCGCAGGATGCCCAGCCGGTCGGTGTCGGCATAAAATTCCTCGATAAACCGGTTGGCTAATTCCTGGGAATCCATGCCCTGCTCCCTGGCCCGGTTGATGATTTTGTCGTCAATATCCGTGAAGTTGCGGACAAAGGTGACCTTGTAGCCCCGGTAGCGCAGATACCGGACAATCATGTCAAAAACGAGAAAAGACCGGGCATGGCCGATATGGCAGAAGTCATACGAAGTGATGCCGCAGACATAGAGCTTGACATGCCCCTCCTCAATGGGCCGCAGCTCCTCCTTGGTCCTGGTCAGCGTGTTGTATATCCTGATCGGCATGAAATTCCGTAATTTTGTGGTTTTCGGAGTCTATTAGGCTGTAGGCTGTTAGCCTGTTAGGCATTAGCTTTTTAGGCTGTAGACTGTTAGCCTGTTAGGTGTTTATTTCCCTCTCCAGGGAAGCGAATTCAGTGAGACTCCGGGAGGGTAGCCGAGCCAACAGCAAAGATGCAAACTCAAAACCTCGAACTTCGTACCGCGAACCTCTTCCTAACAGCCTACAGTCTAAGTCGCTTCAGCCTGTATCTTTCCCTAACAGCCTACAGC
>JALHJD010000031.1 GCA_022837185.1 Desulfobacteraceae bacterium | reverse complement strand
CCTCCGGCCCCCCACAACACCTAGCAGCGGGTCCGCACTAAGGCGTTTCCCAAGAGCTACAGAGCCGTAGCCGGGTAGTGAATTGCTACTCATGGATCTTTGCTGATTACCATCCATCTTCAGCAAATTTATCACCAGTGCCAAGAATAATGTTGGCATTTTGAAGGGGCCTGGCACTATACGCTGAGCCTGCGCGGCAAGTTGGACAGGCTGGCACACTTTTTGATATTCCCCTCTACAACAGGGTATTTCCAACGAATGCACTGAACGAACACCAACATCATGAAAAGGAGAAATGGAATGAAAGAAAAAAAGAGACTTATCATTCTGACGGTATTGCTGCTTGGATTTGTGCTGCCCATTATGGCCGGATGTTATACTCCGGCCGGTCGTTCAACCGGAGAGGTTATTGATGATTCCACCATTTCCACCAAGGTTAAGGCAAAACTCTTTGACGACCCGAATCTGAGCGGCTTTGCCATCTCGGTCAAAACCTTTGAGGGGACCGTCACACTTACCGGCGCTGTCGATAACAGCGAACAGAAAAAGCAGGCCGAGGAGATCGCTCTCTCAGTCAAAGGCGTCCAGGGAGTAAATAATCTCCTCAATATAAAGTCGTCGGAGTAGGTCCTGTCCTGTTCCTGCAATAAAACAATTACATAAACGGCGATCCAGGGTTAATCAGGGTCAGGTCCTGAAAAGGACAAATACAATAATACAAGACTGATGGCCCTCTCTTTCCTGGGGTTGCACCGGAGCGGTGATGTCAATACCGTCGCGTTGTCTTGCCGGAAAGGATTTTGTACCGCCAAACAGGATTACCATGCAAAATTCTGAAACAGGCAAATGAAAAAAATCGGGCAAAGCGGGGAAATGCGAGTCACGGCCGGCCGCAGGAAAAATCCTGATCGATTGGCACAAATATTGTATTGTGCTGCAGGCAAGCAGGAACCTGTTTCCCTGCGTGGAAAAAATAGTCACATCCACATCATTGAAACTGTTCGACACTGAAAACAACCAAGAGGAGAATCGTATGAAAACATTGAAGAAAATTCTCGTACTGCTTTGCTGCTTAGCCTTTCTCACCTCTTTTTCCGCCTGTAAAGAGCAGGGTCCGGCGGAAACTGCCGGTGAAAAGATTGATGAAGCAGTTGAACAGACACAGGAGAAAATGGAGGATGCCGGCGACACAATAAGGGAGAAAACAAAGGAGGTTGGCGAACGGATTGAAGAGGCGGGAGAAGAAATGCAGAAAACCGACAAATAAGGAAAGAGCCTCTATCCAGAAAATGCATACTATTCGCTGCTTTTTATCTGCGGCTGAAGGTATGCTTTGTCTGCGGAAAGAGACAGCAGCCAGGAAAGATGTCCGGCTTGAGGCAGGCGGTCAAGTCCAGGAAAATAATCAGTACCCGTTCAACAATAATATCCGTCAAAAAGGAGATCTTATCAGGTATTCAGGATAAGGAGGATGAGCTGTGAACAAGAGCAGCAAAACGACTTCGTGGTTCTCCATGACCCGCAGAAAAATGCTCGGCGCCATGCTGGTGGGCGCGGGTTGGGTGCTGACCGGTGCCAGACTGCCCGCACTCGGGAAGCAGATCTCCGCAAGGGGCTATGTACTGCTCGACCGCGTCGCCAAATATCCCCCGGGGCTTGAGGATGCCGCGAAGTTCACGCTCATGGAAGCGCTTTATGGCCGAAGGTCCCGCCGGTTCCTGACCGGCGCCGAAATTCCCGACGGCGTTCTGGCCTATACGTCAACGAAACAACCCCTGCCCCTGGATCCCCTCGAGCAGATGCTGGTGTTGACCGCCGCGGCCGGCAACACCGGCTGGCACTATATGATTTACCGCGACTCGAGCTACGCACCGCACCTGTCCAACTACTCCGGGGCCGCGGGGGGCCGCACCTTCCCCTCGCCCGCTGGCTGGCATGTGGTGGACTTCTTCTACACCGATGACAGCGGCGTGTACTTCTTCCCGACCCGTGACGCGCCGTCCCTGGTGGAGCGCGATGAGAAGGGGCAGATGGACCTCAATGCATGGCTTGAGCACCACCGCGGCCGGATCAGGAAGCTTGCGGATGGACGGCTCCATCTGCCAGCGAAGGAGCCGTATATCGAGGGACACAACACGTGGTGCGCCAACCGGCCAGGCTCGACGTTGATCATCCCGGTGGTTGATGTCGCCCAGATGACACTCAACGCACTGTCCTTCCTGGTCGCGAACGGATTCTGCATTTATGACGACGTCAACGGGCAGAAAATCCCCGGCCTCGACCGCTTCAGCAAACTTGTCGATGTCGAGAATCCCTGGCCCCTGAGTGTCGTGGAGCGCGAATCCTTCGCCTTCAGCACGGCGGAACTGACGACCTCCTGCTATGCCGGGATGCTGATGCTGCAGGCTCTCGGGCTGGGCGGCTGGATGTTTTCCGGCATTGATATGCATTCCGTGCTCGGAGCCAGCGGCGATCCGGAAGTGCCGGGCCTGGGTTTCCGCTTCGACAGGAAGGAAGGCTGGCCCGTGCCGAACGTCACCGGTTTACCGGGCGTTTACGAAGGGTACTGCCCACCGCATTACAGAGACATGCGAAGCGCCGTGGAGGCCCTGGCGGAGAGAAAATTCGGCCCCGGCGGCCCGTTCCATCCCGACACGCCGGGCCCGTTCAAGGACACCCCGAGGGTCCGTTCCGCAGCCAAGACCCCCACCCCGGAGTTCAAGGACTGCGTGGCGGCCATGGCCCAGTACGTCTTCGACCGTTTCGGCAAATTTCCCGGCACCGTGCCGACCATCTATACCCTGACGTACCTGCAGGCGCACCACCTCGACCTGGAATTTTACGATCGCTTCTTCACGCCGGGTGAATACCTGAAAACCCACGCTGAGCACATGGCGCGCTGGCATCCGGAGAGGATGGGGTGAACCCCTCAGGCAGGCTCCCCCGCGTGCCTTGATCGTCACGACCCGTTTGTGTACCGATGGTCACGTCATGGCACAAACGCACAGCGGAAAGGACATGGCTGTTGACCTGCATCCTTAGGAAGACCTCACTGAAAGTCGTTAAAAGTAAAATATGAAAACCTTTTTCGCATTTTCGCTTGTTTGCTTGCTGGGGCTGCCTGCCCATGTCCTTAGCGGCGAATGTCTGCTCGAAAACAGTGTGTATGAAGATGCCGATCACCATGAATTTCAGCTCGAGTTCGGCCCCGCATCGGGCAAAAAGGCAGACGTTACCCATACCGTCATGATCAAGCATCCCAAACGAGGGATTATCTTCGAATTCAACCTTTCGTTCGGAATGGGCTTTGCCGGCGCTTTTCTCTCTCCCAAAGAGGAGAGAGAGGAGACGAAAAACCATCGTATACACTTCTTCGATGAGGAGCTGAAATCGGCGGACTGGGAGGAAGGCGCTCCACCCTACGCATTTATCGAGGGACTGGGCTTTGCGGATTACTACGGCAAAGACACAGGCGGGCGGGAATTCATCCTCGGGGATCCCATGTGGAAATTTGCCCGCTGCAGGACTGCTCGACCGGAGCAAATCATAGGCTCTCCACAAACCGGACCAACGCAGCAGCTTTCCAGCGCTGAATGGATTGCTGGTGGAGGGCATATCGCAGCCTACGGCAACATCAAGGATCTGAGCGGCAAAGACGAGGGCCGCCGCTATCTGCATATCGACTATGTCGAATGGCTCTCCGAAGACGATTGCCGGCAACGTGTGAAATCGGGCGTTCTGCAATGGGACATCGACGAGTGTGATCTCGAGGTCCGCATTCTTAATGAAAACCCGCAAGTCCGGAAATTCACCGTAGCGGATGACGTCAGGATCATCTACCACTATCCCGGTCAACCGGCGAGAACCATGACATGGGACAGGCTTACTGTTTTCTGGCAAGAGCGTGCCGAAGACACAAGGGAGCTTTGGGACGGACTATGGAAGATTCACCGCCGCGACGGTGTAGTTGAGATGATGGAATGGATCTATCTGCCGTGACCAGCCGGCAATGAAGGGCCCCTGGCCCTTCCCCTCAATGCGTACGGGACACCATGGCCGACAGAAAAGCTGACCGATATTGGGGAGGAGCAGCACTGTTTACCGTTTCTTCAAACTGGTGAACAACGCGTCATTTTCAGTCTCTTCGCCCAGGCGCTGAAAAATGGCGGCAAGCGCAAGGTCCTCCGTGGGGAAGATGTTCTGTTCACCGATCAGGCTGTAGAGACCCGTGGCCCGCATCACATCAAGAATTTGCTTTTTCAGCCCGGAAAAGACGAGTTCCACGCCCGATCCGCGCAGCTGCGACACCAGGTGATGGATCATTTCCTCTCCCGAGGAATCAATATAGTTTATCGCATCGCCCACCACCAGCAGATATCTTGCCTCTTTTTTCTCCGCTACCGATTCCAGAATGGCATCCTCAAAGTGAGCAATGTTGGCGAAATACAGTGAGCCGTCAAATCGGATCGCGGTCACCAGGGGGGAGGTGGGCAGGTCGGGATTGACCTTGAGGTCCCGCAGGGTGCCGTCATCATGGCGGCCGAGGACGGCAACCCGTGGAGCCATGGTGCGGTAGAGATAAAGCCCGATGGACAGGGCTACGCCGATAATGATGCCCTTGTCCAGATGCGGCGCCGCCAGCAGGGTGACGGTGAAGGTAACCAGGGCCACGATGCCGTCTGGGCGACTTGCCTTCCAGGTATGTTTGAGGGACTGGGGGGTGATGAGACCGGCGACCGCCAGCAAAATAATCGAGGCCAGCACAGCCTTGGGCAGATGATAGAGCAAAGGCGTGAGAAACAGCAGGGTGGCGGCGACGAAGATTCCGTTGAAAACCATGGCAAAACCGGTCCTGGCACCTGCCTGCATGTTGATGGCCGACCCGGTGAAGGACCCGCTGGCCGGATAGGCCTGGAATAAAGAGCCGCCGATGTTTGCCATGCCCTGGCCGATCAACTCCTGGTTGGGATCGATGCGCTGTTTGTTCTTGCTGGCCATCGCCTTGGCCATGGAAATGGACTCCATAAAGGCCACCAGGGAGATGACCAGGGCGGCGGTCAACAGTTGCAGCACGCCATCGAGGCTGAGGATCGGGAGGCGGAACGAGGGCAGCCCGGAGGGAACTCTGCCGACGACATCGCCGCCTCCGACGAGATGGATCTCTCCCTTTTCGATTTTCTTGATATGCCACTTGCGGCCATCGGTCACTATCCCTTCCCGGAGAGCATCAGCCTGATAGATGCGCCCGGCCATGTTTTCCCCGGCCGTTCCACGGGCGAAGTACAGCCGGCGGATAGCGTGCATGCGCTTGCCGTTTTCAGCCTCCAGAGATTTGATGTCCAGCCTCAGTAAATCCATCTGGTGCCGCAGATCGGCCGCCAGCCTGGCGTCGCGCTCCTTCTCCGCCTGCCGCAACTGCCCGGAAAGCCTGGTTGCGGCAGCGCTCAACTCGACAATTCGTAAAGCGGCGGCATCGTAATCCGTCACCAGCTGACGGGCCGCCGGTGTAACAATATTGTCAATATGTTCAATGGCCTTGTGCTCGTATCCAATGATGAAACTGAACGTGGTGGTGACGACCACGGCGATGAGGACGCTTGCTTTTGCCAGCACCGAAACTTTTTTGAGGGCGAGCATCAGAAGGAGGCTGAAAATCGTCATGGCCAGGGTGGGCAGATGCGTTTGGGGCAGATAATGCAGCATTTCCCAGATGTCCTTCAGGAAAAAATCGCTGCGTCCCTTGGGAATGCCCAGCAGCAAGTCGATCTGGGAAAGCCCGATGATGATGGCGGCCGCGTTCATGAAACCCAGGATAACCGGATGGGAGACGAAATTGACAATGGTGCCGAGTTTGACCACCCCCAATGTCAGTTGGATGAGTCCCACCAGCAAGGTAAGCAGCAGTGCCAGACCGATATATTCTTCGGTTTGGGGCAGCGCCAATGGCGTGACGGCAGCGGCGGTCATCAGCGAAATGATTGCCACAGGACCGGTGGACAGTTGCCGGGAAGACCCCCACAAGGCCCCGAGAATGGCGGGAACAAAGGCGGTATACAGGCCATAATAGAGCGGCAGACCGGAAAGCTGGGCATAGGCCATGGCCTTTGGAACCAGCACCAGGGCACCCGTGATGCCGGCGATCAAGTCGCCGCGCAGGATGATAAAAGAAACAGGAAACCACTGGAGAAAAGGAAAGAAACGCAACAGCAATTTGTTTGGCATGAGCAATCTCATGGATACCATAACGATAGATCAGGTGGAAAAATTGCAAAACGTCATGCCCGTCAGGAGCCCCCTGGCACTGTGGCAATCAGGGTTCGAGCCCGATCCCGATCCCGACAGATGCAAACTTTCTTCAATCCAGCGCAGGAAATATCTCATCGAAATCGGTATCGGTATAGAAATCGAAGCAATGCCACCACACCAGGTCGGATGCGCAAACATGTGATTCCCCTCAATCGGCCCCGCAGCGGGGGGTGGGGCGCTGCCAACTGACGACTGCCGACTGCCAACTCCGGCGGACCTCAGCCTGTCACGACAAGTACCGCGCAGTGGGCCCGGCCGATAACATTTTCGGTCACCCTGCCCATGAACATCTTGCCCATGAAACCCTTGCCCCGCCCTCCAATCAGAATCATGTCCGCTTTTCGCTCCCTTGCGGCCTGCACAATGAGTTCTACAGGGTTGCCCGCCTGTACCAGAGGTTCGCAGACGAACTGCAAACCCTCCTCGCGGCATCGGGCACAGACCTCGTCGACCATTTCCCGAGCCCGGGTCTGTTCATCATCTTTCCTGGCAACCGACATGACCGTGAGCCGCTGCAGGGTCATACATGTTCGACCAAGGCTCAGAGCCTCCAGCGCCGCCAGACGGCTGTTGGGCGAATCGTCCATGGCAAGGAGAACATGGGCCCCGGTGATAAGGAAATCCTTTGGCACCACCAGAACGCGCGGGAAACCCTGACCAATGACTTTGGCGGTCATGCTCCCCACCAGCAGGGACAGGCGGCCGGTTTTGCCGTGCCGGCCCATGAGAATAACGTCAGCCTTGCGCAAACGGGCCTGCTCGACGATGGTTTTTTCCGGGCTGCCGGAGCCCAATACCACGATCTCAATCTCGACTCCGCTGTCCAGCGCCATTTTGCGTATCTGGTCCAGATGGGGCGCCATCTCCTGCTGGCGCTTCATGACAGCCGAATTGGCCGCCCTGATCGATTCCGCGTCGATATGCACTACATGCAGGACGACCACCCGGGCACGGCATGCCTGGCCGAAAAAAATCGCCTCCTGGACAGCCCCGTCGCTGAACGGGGACCCATCGGTGGTCAGCAGCAGGGTCTTTGCCAGGCCGAGGAGACTGGTTGAATATCGCTCCATGGAGACTCCCTTGATAAGAAATGTCGCCCATGCAAAAATGCATGAAGCCGAAGGCAGCCGGGGATCCGCATGTCCGTACCCGCACTTTTGCCCGTGAAAAGGCCGGGGCCCGGTCGTGCGGTTATGTCGACCGTTCCGTCAGCAGGAGCCGGTTTGCGGGAGAGATCAGAAAAATGCCGCCCAGATCAGAACATGCGGCTTGACCGATTTCTTAATTCCCTCATTCCTGCCATGTTGCATGGCGTGCTATGGCGCGGTGCCAGCCCTGTACCATGGATTCCCGATAATTGAAGTATATGATTCGGGAGAAAAGGAAGTCAAATATAAACAGGAATAGCAATCCAGCAAACTGTCTGCTATCAATACATCAGGGCTCGGCCTGTACGCATAGGATTGGCTGGCGGATTGTGTCATGTAACCTGGCGCGACGGGCGGGAAGATATCTATCCCAACGATGAGGACCTGCGCGCTAAGCCTGCCTTGACAGAACAGCTTTGATGAATAATAATTGAACATTTTATCTCACTGTTGATCTTCACCCATGAGTTCCCTGGTGCACGGTGCAAACGTGGACGACGCCGGCACAAAGCGGGCATCCGGCAAAAGCCCGGGCTTGACGACCCTGCAGGCAGCTCAACTTCAACCATCACCGGAGAAAACATGCGCGCACACTACCTGCAGCACGTCCCTTTTGAAGGACCTGGCAGTATCAGGTCCTGGCTTGCGGCAGCCGGGTACGAGGTGACCTGCACCCGGCTCCATGCCGCAGCGGACCTGCCCGAGGCCGGGGCCGTCGACTTCCTGGTGATCATGGGCGGCCCGATGAGCGTGAACGATGAAGACCGGTTCCCCTGGCTTGCTCCGGAAAAGCGGTTCATTCGTGAAGTCATCGCCTCGGGAAAGCCTGTCCTGGGTGTCTGCCTCGGCGCCCAGTTGATAGCCGCCGCCATGGGGGCGAGGGTCTTTCGCAACCCGGTGAAGGAAATCGGCTGGTTTCCCGTCAGTGGGGTTGATCCCGGCGATGGTCCGGTTTTCAGGTTCCCGCCCTCGACAATGGTGTTTCACTGGCACGGCGAGACCTTCGATCTCCCCCCGGGAGCGATACGGCTTGCAAAGAGCGAAGGGTGCGAAAACCAGGCATTCCAGCTCGGCGGGTCGGTGATCGGCCTGCAGTTCCACCTTGAAACAACGCCGGAATCGGCCAGGGAGCTCATTACCCATTGCCGCGACGAACTGGTGCCGTCCACATACATCCAGACGGAAGAAGAGATCCTCTCCGCAGGCCCGGATCGGTATGCATCGATCAACCGACTGATGGGCAGCATCCTCAGTCACCTGCTGCGAATCCACGATTGACGCCGGCATTCATAAATCTTGCCGGCACAGGCTGCCGCCGGGGCGATTTTCCTCAGTCACCCGAAAGGATTTTCCGGCCCCATCCCGGGCATGACCGGTGTTCGGTTGCCTGATAAGATATTTTTTGTTATCATATAAATATCTTAGAGCGGTGAACAGTCAAAAGGGTATCCATGGAGATAGACTTCTACAGCCTCCTCAGCGGTTTTGAAGAGCTTCTTTTCTTCGTCGTCCTGGGCCTTGGCTATTTGGCGGGAAAAGCGCGAATAGGCAGCTACCAGCTCGGTTCGCCGGCCGGGGTCCTCCTGGCCGGGCTCTTTTTCGGCGCGCTGGACCTGCCGGAGCCTTCCCCCGTGCTGCAGAACATCGGATTCATCCTGTTCATCTATTCGGTGGGTGTGGAGGCCGGACCGCATTTTTTCAGCGTCTTTCTTGAAGACGGCTATCGCTACCTCACTCTGGCGGCCGTCATTGCCGCCACCGCCCTCGGTTTGACGGCCTTGCTGACGTGGGCACTGGACCTGGATTCGCCGATGGCGGCAGGTCTCATGGCCGGCGCGCTCACCAGCACGCCGACACTGGCGGCCGCGCAGGACGCCATCCTGAGCGGCATGACCCGGATTCCGCCGGCGGCGGTCGACCAGGCTGTCCGGGACATCGGTGTCGCCTATGCCATTACCTATATTTTCGGCATGGTGGGCCTGATCACCTTGATCCGCCTGATTCCCTCCCTCGCCAGGATCGACCTCAAGGCCGAATCACTCAGCCTCGCATCGGAGCGGGGAATCAAAGACGCCGATTCGGAGGAGGACAGCTTTGATGAGAAATTTCCCCTGATCCGCGCCTACGAGATCCTCAATGAGGAGTTCATCGGCCGGAGCCTGGAAGAGGTGGCCTTCCGCCCCAAGACAGGCTGCATGATTCAGAAGATCAAGCGGGGCGATGCACTGATCGAGCCCCGCAAGGACACGGTCCTGCAGAAAGGCGATCAGGTCTCCCTGCTCGGCCAGCTCCAGCATCACAAGGGGCTCAGCGAGAAGCTGGGGCCCGAGGTGATTGACGCGGATATCCTCAGGATCCCGCTCACCAGCATGAAAATCGTCGTCAACAACCGCCGCATGGTCGGACGGAAACTCAAGGATCTGCACCTGATGGATTACTACGGGTGCTTCCTCAACCAATGGGTCCGCTCCAATGTGGAGTTGCCGCGCAACTTCGACCTCACCGTGGCCAAGGGCGATGTCCTGACCCTGACCGGCACGCGGGAGCGCCTGCGTAAACTGGCCCAGGACCTGGGCAGCCGTGAACGCGACGTCAACCAGACGGATTTTCTGACTCTCTGCTTCGGTATTGCCGCCGGTCTTTTCCTGAGTACCTTTACGGTCAAGGTGGGTGCCTTGTCCGTCGGACTGGGTACCGCCGGAGGACTTCTACTAAGCGGCATCCTCGTTGGCTCCTACGGGGCCAGGGCCCACGGCTTCGGCCGTATTCCGCCGGCGGCGAGCCTGCTCCTGAAGGAACTGGGCCTCCTGTTTTTCATGGCCGCGATCGGGCTCAAGGCGGGCAGCGGCATCATCGAGGCCGTGTTGACGGTCGGCCCGGTCATCTTCCTTTGCGGCGCGGCCGTAACGATCATACCCGTCATCCTCGGATTTCTGTTCGGCCGGTTTGTGCTGCGCCTGAACCCTGCCATACTGGTCGGCGCCCTGACCGGTTCCATGACCAGCACACCGGCCCTGAAGATCGTCAGTGACGCTGCCGGCAGCAATATCCCGGCCCTGGGATATGCCGGTACCTACACCTTTGCCAATGTCTTCCTGGCCGCTGCCGGCGCCATCATCATGGTGATCTTCTGACGAATTCCGGGCCGCGCTGAATACGTTCAGTATGAGAAGGAAAAAGTGGTTCCCGCCACGTACACGGTCATTGGGGCGGGACGGTCCCCTACGTTCGATAACCGGCTCCAGTGCTTCAGCCCTGAAGATTCAGGAAAAGAATTGAAAGAGGGCGGTTTTGCCATTAAAAGGGAGTATCCGGATTTCGCGAGAGTACGCCTTTCTCTTCGCAAAACAGGGGATTTGCCGTCATTGCCGGAAAGTTGAGTGAACAAGAGGAAGACCATGACCAAAGCATATATTCATGGATACAATACGCGAGAGAACATCCGTTTACAGGATCAGGCGGCCACTTTGGTCGATCTGCTGCACTCCGATACGGTCTTTCCGGCGGGCAGCCGGATTCTGGAGGCCGGCTGCGGTGTAGGCGCCCAGACAATAACCCTGGCGGGCAAGAATCCCGAAGCCTCGATTACTGCCATAGACATTTCGGAAACCTCCCTGGCGGAGGCTGCCCGGAAGGTGGCGGAGGCGGGACTGACAAATGTCCGGTTCCAGCAGGGAAACATATACCATCTGCCCTTTGCGCCCCAATCGTTTGACCATGTCTTTGTCTGCTTTGTCCTGGAGCACCTGAAAGAACCTGGTACGGCCCTGCAGAGACTGAAAGAATTTATCCGGCCGGGCGGGACAATCACGGTCATCGAAGGCGACCACGGTTCCGCCTGCTTCCATCCTGACAGTAATGCCGCCCGGGCTGCCATTCGCTGCCAGGTGGAACTGCAATCCAGCGCCGGCGGCAACGCGCTGATTGGCAGATCCCTCTACCCCCTGCTGGTTGCCGCCGGCTTTGACGAAGTCCATGTTTCCCCCCGGATGGTATATGTCGATTGGAGCAGACCCCAACTGGTCGATGGCTTCACGAAAAAGACATTCACCGCGATGATCGAGGGGGTGCGGGAGTCAGCGATCAAAGAAGGTCTCGTGGAGCCGGCTGTCTTCGACAGGGGGATCGAGGACCTCTACCGAACGACTGAACAGGACGGCACATTCTGCTATACCTTCTTCAAGGCCGTTGGCAGAGTATGAATGGCCGGACAAGTGATGCCGGAATCAGACAACGTCCCGCAGTGAACGGTGCATCGACCTGCCTCTGAGCAGGATCGTTGGCGATGTATTATCTGAGAAGGAGGAGCGAGGAAATACCCGGGGAGAGAACAACGGACGAGAGGGCACCCTCGCGGACGAACTTGTATATCTTCCCGGTACCTGCGTCGGCAACATAGAGTTCACCGCTTTCGTCTTCACCGAAGGTCGTGATCATCAGGCCGGAGGCGAGCAGCGCTGAGTTGGCGACGCCTCCCGCCGCGGCTGCGCTGAGACGCCAGATCGCGCCGCTGCAGAAATCCCCGTAAATGTAAACGCCGGTGAAAAGCTGCCCCGCCGCGGGCGGGGCGGTATCTTTCAACTCGGGCACACCACTGCCCCGGTACACGTGCCCGCCGGTAACGGAACAGCCTTCATCATGGCCGTAGTCGATCACGGGCGGAGTGAAAGCGGAAGGATTGCAGGGCGGATCACCGGGGAGATTCGTACACAGCGTGCCCTCCATTATCCGCCAGCCGAAGTTCATCCCGCCGGGGGTACCGGCACGGACGAAATTGATCTCTTCACGCGCGTTCTGACCAACGTCGCCGATGAACAGATTTCCCGTCACCCTGTCGAAGCTGAACCGCCAGGGGTTGCGCAGTCCGTAGGCCCAGATCTCCGCACGGACCCCGGGACGGGACGAACCGGCAAACGGGTTGTCGGGCGGGATGCCATAGGGAAGCCCGCCGGTCGCTGCATTCACGTCGATGCGCAGTATTTTGCCCAGCAGACTGGTGAGGTCCTGGGCATTATTTTGCGGATCATTGGCCGAGCCGCCATCGCCCGTGGCGATATAGAGGTAGCCGTCCGGACCGAAGCGCAAGGCGCCGCCGTTATGATTGGCAAAGGGTTGCGGAATCGTCAGCAGGATCGCCGCGCTGGACGGGTCAGCCACGTCCGTGCTGCGCGAATAGCGTGCCACGACCGTCGCGCCGTCGGCTGCGCGTGTGTAGTTCACGTAAAAAAATCTGTTGGTTCGATAGTCCGGGTGAAACGCAAGGCCCAGCAGACCACGTTCACCTCCTGCCGCAATCAGGCTGGCAATATCCAGAAACGGTTCCGGCGGCACGACATTGTTCTTCCATACCATGATCTGACCGCTCCGCCGGACGAAGAACAGCCGGCCGGAGCCGTCACCACTGTTCTGGATATCGGTGACGGCATCAAAGCCGGAGGCGACTTCGGTGAGCACGACCCGGCCGGACGCGGGCAGTGAGGTCAACAGTGCCGCGGCCAGAACGACAGCGGCCAGCCATGCATGGGATGCGCGTCGAAGCATTATAGCTGCTGGCATATGTTCCTCCGGTTCTTTTTCGTTTGTCGAATTGGTTCAATTCTTGAGGCGGTTCAGGTATTTTTTCAACCTTTTTTTGAACTTTCCCGCCCATCATGGCCGGGGCCGGTCTTTATCTCCGCACCATGGGGTCCGGCCGGGACAGGCACAGGTCCCCTGCCGGCTCTGCTTTGCAGCCGGCCTCAGAACCGGCAGCGCAGACCCAGCAGATAATAATCCGAAGCTCCGCGGACATCGCCAAATAAGCCGAACACGCCGGAACGGTGATGTATCCTGTAGGTCAAGCTGTACCGGGGGTGGTCGGGCAAGGTCAGTTCAAGCTCCAGGGCCAGATAGTTGAGCAGCCGCTGGGAATTGCCTCTGATCTGGACTTCCCGCATGGGCACCTTTGAGGCCAGGGACAGCCCTTCACCCAGGGCGATGGAGGTATGGAGGCGGTCATTCCAGGGAAAACGGTCATATCGGAGGAAAAGGGCTGCCACATATTCCTGGTAGCTCTGGTTCCCCTGCCGATGTCTGCCATGATGACGGGCGGCCATGATCTCCGCCTCCACGGCGAAACAGTCATGCCAGAAGCGGGCAAGATGGCGGGACAGGGCGATGCCCTGCAGGTAATTTTTTTCAAAAGAACCGGGCAGATTGAAGACGGCCTTGCCGAATCTGCGGTCCGTATACACCCCGTTGAAGAAGGTCACCGTCCAGGGGTGTTCGTCGGTAATTCCTGCGGGATGAGGTACGGTGTCGGACCGGCAGGGAGTGGCGGCAACCGTCAGGGTAACAACACAGCAGATCGTAAGCCGCAGTGTGCAAAAGGACATGATTTCTCCCGCAGAGTTTTTCGCCAAGGCCGGGAAAGAGAAAATTTTCCCCTCTTTCCCGCCCCGTTGCTCCGCCGGCCACAACTGGGAGCTGGGGGGGTGTTTTCTGTCATCGCGCAACGTAAGTTACCGGACAATTATGTTTGAATGCAAGCCTTATCCGGGTCGGGTGGCAATGCCCGGGTCATGCATTGCTTTTCTTCTTGACAGAACCGGAAAACGGGCTATATTTAAGCAATTAATTTAATACTTAAATACAATCCCTTTTTGGAGCCTGTCATGTCCATCATTCGGGAAAAACCGCATCGCAAAACAGTACAGCTGCTACTGGCGCCACTCGTTCCCCTGGTCATCATCGGCGGATTATTGTATCCGTACCTGGGGTATATCGCCCTTTCCATGATGATCCTCATGCTGGTTCTGGCTGTTTTCCGCGGCCGGTATTACTGCGGCTGGATCTGTGCCATGGGATCTTTTCATGAGCGGATCCTCGCCCGGATAAGCATGAAGCGGGAGATGCCGTCCCTTTTCAAGAAAAGCTGGTTCCGCTGGCTGTTCTTTACGGCCCTGATGAGCCTCATGGTCACCAGGCTGATCATGTCGGGAGGAGACCCGGAGAAGGTGGGCGCGGTCTTTGTCATGATGTGGACCGTGGCCACCACCATCGCCATAGCCTTCGGCCTGTACTACAAGCCGCGCTCCTGGTGCAATTTCTGCCCCATGGCCACCATGCAGGGACTATACTCCCGGAACACGTACCTTCTCAAGGTTTCCGAAGACTGCCGGCAGTGCGGCCTCTGCCGCAAGGTCTGCCCGGTGCAGACCAACCCGGGAGCATACAAGACGCAGGGCTACGTGCCGAGCAACGAATGCATGCGCTGCGAAAACTGCGTTGTCAACTGCCCCAGACAAGCCCTGTCCCTCAACACACTTCCGGCCATGGCCCCGCAGCAGGCAGTGCGGGAAAGCTGAAGAGGATGAAGAGAAAAAGCGGGGTCTTTGCTTGACTCTCTTCACCGGCGGGCAGGGAGCCATACGACAATGACCATCCATCTGAACGAATCAATCAGGGGCCTCCCCTTCTTCTGCTCCTGGAGCGGGGGAAAGGACTCGTGCCTGGCTCTCCATCACGCCATCCGGGGCGGGGGCGAACCCCGTGCTCTTCTCACCATGCTGGCGGAAGACGGCAGGACCTCCCGCTCCCACGCCCTTCCCAGGATGTTGGTTGAGGCCCAGGCCTCGCGCCTGGGGCTGCCGGCCGTATTCCGCCCGGC
Source organism: Desulfobacteraceae bacterium (assembly GCA_022837185.1). Taxonomy (GTDB): domain Bacteria; phylum Desulfobacterota; class Desulfobulbia; order Desulfobulbales; family Desulfobulbaceae; genus UBA10518. The sequence goes on along the minus strand of JALHJD010000031.1, from coordinate 2,685 downwards.
CTCGTGGCAGCGGTACGAAGCGGAATTCAGCTCAGCCCTGCAAGAGTTCCGCAAGTCCGGAATCAAGGTGGGCGTCTTCGGCGATATCGATGTGGAAGCGCACCGGGAGTGGGTCAATCGGGTGTGCCGCGCCGCCGGAATCATGCCGGTTCTTCCTCTCTGGCAACGTGACCGGCGGGAACTGCTGAAGGAGTTTTTCGACCTCGGGTACTCCGCCCGGATCATCGTCCTCAACGAACGGCTTCTGGACAAGCGTTTTCTAGGCCGGACCCTGGAGTCCACGACCTGCGAGGAACTGGAGAAGGCCGGCGTCGACCCCTGCGGCGAACTGGGTGAGTATCATACCGTCGTCACCGGCGGCCCCGTCTTTTCGTCGAACATTGAAATCAAAACGGCGGGGCGGGAATACCACGATGGATACTGGTTTTTAAAGGTGATCCCTCTCGACTGTCGCCCTGACTCCCTTGGACAGGCCGGCGGCACCTGACCGCCGCATTCCTTCCTCACCGGAGCCCGTTGCCGGGGCCGGGCAGCTCGATTTCTACCGGCCGCGCAGCACGGCGTTGACTTTGTCCCCCAGTTCCTGCAGGGTAAACGGCTTCTGAATAAAGTTCCTTCCCTCTTCCAGCACTCCGCGGCGGGCAATCACGTCGGCCGTATAGCCGGACATGAACAGGGTCTTCAGGCCCGGATACACACTGCTCAACTGATCGGCCAGCAGCCGGCCGTTCATCTCAGGCATGATCACATCCGTGATCAGCAGGTCGATATCACCCCCATGTTTCCCGGCGATTTCCAGGGCCTGGCCGGGCGATCCGGCGGTCAGAACCCTGTAGCCGAGATTGCTGAGCATCATTTCCCCCATTTTCAGGATCGCTGCTTCATCCTCCACCATGAGCACGGTCTCGCCCCTGCTCATCGGTATACGGGCCTTGCTTTCGACTGCCTCGGGAAGCTGTTCTCCGGCATGGCGGGGGAGGTATATCTGAAAGGTTGTGCCCTTGCCGGGCTCACTGGACACATTGATGAATCCATTGTTCTGCCTGACAATGCCGTACACCGTTGCCAGGCCGAGCCCGGTCCCCTCGGACACCCCTTTTGTGGTAAAGAACGGTTCGAAAATGTTTTCCAGCGTTTCCCGGTCCATGCCGCAACCGTTGTCGCTGACCGTAAGATGCACAAACTCGTCCATGGAGTGTCCACTCTTGAGCTTGCCATATGCTTTATCGAAAAAGGCATTGCCGGTCTCAATGGTAACCTTGCCCACGCCCGAGATGGCATCGCGGGCATTGACGCAGAGGTTGGCCATGATCTGGTCCACCTGGGCCGGATCCATCTTGACGGCCCACAACTGTTTGCCCGGGTGCCAGGCCAGATCAATATCCTCGCCGATCAACCGCCGCAGCATTTTGAGCATGCTCTCCACGACCTCGTTCAGATCGATCACCCTGGGATCGATGGTCTGTTTGCGGGCAAAGGCCAGCAGCTGCCTGGTAATATCAATGGAACGTCTGGCGGCTTTCTGGACCTCCGCGAGGTCGGCATACAACAGCCCGGAAGGATCCACCCTGTCCATGGCCATCTCGGTATAGCCCACGATCACACTGAGCATGTTGTTGTAGTCGTGGGCCACTCCCCCGGCGAGCCGGCCCACCGATTCCAGCTTCTGGGCCTGGACCAGTTGCTGCTGCAGCTTTTCCCGTTCCTCTTCCGCGTGCCTGCGTTCGGAAATATCCCGTGAAACCCCGAGGATTCCCACGATAGCCCCGTGTTCATCCCGGATCCACTTGAGGGTGTCCTCCAGCCAGACCGTCCCCCCGTTTTTGTGATAGTATTCAATCTCAATGGTCATGGATCGGTCCGGATCCGGCATCTCCCCCTGGAGTTCCACGGCCAGCAATTCTTCAATTTTCCGTCGCGATGCGGGAGTCACCTTTTCCTCAAGGGTCTGGCTTTTCCTTTCCCCGGGGCTAAAACCCAGGATTTTTTCGACGGAGGGACTGGCATAGGTGGTCCGGAACTCCAGGTCGGATGTCCAGACTATGTCGGCCATGTATTCGGCGAGGAACCTGAACCGTTCCTCGCTTTTGCGCAGGGCATTCTCCGTCCGTTTGCGGTCGGTGACGTCCCAGACTGTCGATATCATCAGCGACTTTTCGGGAACCGGCGTATTGCGGGCACAGATAAAAGAGGTTTCCTCGCCGCGCCGGGTAATGGGGACATCTTCCCAGTACATCCTTTCCGGATCGCCGCTGGCGTGGTCTTCCAGCACCCTCTTTTTGATTTCCCCTCGGAAAACAGGATCTTCATACACGGCCTCCCAGAAGGCATCGAGCTCGGCCAGCGCCTTTCCTGTCGTCCGGTAAAAGCGGGGGAAGTTGTCGTTCATATAGACGAAATCCACGGCGGGATCAATCGAAACGACAGCCAGACCGATGGGCAGGTGATCCATGACGGCCCGGATGAAGGCCTCGCTGTCCCGCAACGCCTTTTCCGCCAGCTTGCTTTCGGTGATGTCCATGATATTTCCGTAGACACGGACAACCCGGCCCTTATCCATCTCGGCCTGGCCCAACGTGCGCACCCATTTATCGGTGCCGTCCCGGGAACGGAATCGCAGTTCCAGGTCGTAGGGCTCCCCCTTTTCCACGGCGCGCCGGAAGGCCTCGGATATGATCCGCCGAT
>JALHJD010000030.1 GCA_022837185.1 Desulfobacteraceae bacterium | reverse complement strand
TCTTTCCAAGGCATTGGCAATTCCTCCTTGCCAATACCTTAATAGATGTAAACCATGTGCCCGGTTTATTTTGTAAAGGATCATACCGGTTTGTACCTTCGGCCACCCTCTCCCAGAGGGCGAGGGGATAAACATCCTTCTCCCGGGGGAGAAGGTGCCCGCAGGGCGGATGAGGGGGATTCCGCTGAACCGGCTCATTCATCGCTTCCTGCTTCCCGCTCTCAGATTCCTGTTGCCTGCTCCCCCCTTCTCGCTCCAGTTCCGCTCTGGTGCCTGATGATATTCTTCAGGCTTTCAATGAGTTTGCTCGCCTCCTTCCTGCTGAAGGTGTCCAGGACCTCTTTCTTGTAGTATTTCCGCATGAAATTGACAAAATGGCGTTCATCCCAACCGGCCTCGGATACCAGGTGCCTGATGAACATCTTCTGCCGCAGGGTGATGTCATCGCGGCCGCTCCGGTAATGTCGGCTGCGGACGAAATAGCGCATGAGCCGGCGGAAGCCCTGTTCATCCAGATCCTTCGCCGACCGCACCCCGGCGTGCTGCTCGAGAATGTCCCGGTATTCCTCGTCGGAGAGGCCGAGCTCCTTTTTGACGATATGGATGACGGCGAGTTTTTTCCTGTCCATCCTTAGTGCCGGGCACCCTTTTTTTCCTGCACGCAGTAGATGCCCCCCTCCTTGAGGCCGGGACCGAAGCAGCCGTTGCAGGAAATGCAGGTTGCGGGACGCCGGTCGCCGCCGCGCCAGCGGTTGGCCAGCGCCGGCTCCCGGATCAGGGGCCGGGCCATGGAGATGTAGTCCATTCCCGCTTCGTCAACCGCCTGCTCGGCGGTCTCGAAGGAGCGGATGCCGCCCACCACCATCACCGGGCAGGAGACCTCCTCCCTGATCCGGCGGGCGGAGCCGAGATGATAGGCCTCCTTGCCCGGTTCATCGATTTGCAGCCGCACCGGGGTTTCTTTGCCGGAAGCAGGGGTGCCGCCGGAAACCTCAATGGCGTCGATGCCGGACCTGGCCAGCAGCCGGGCGGCAAAGACCGCGTCCTCCAGAACCAGGCCGCCCGGCAGGTTGTCCGCACCGTTGAGCTTGATCAGCACCGGATACTCGTCGCCGACGGCCGCGCGGACCTGGTGATAGGCCTCCATCAGGAACCGGCAGCGGTTGTCGATCCCGCCGCCGTATTCATCGGTGCGTCGGTTGGTGTGGGGGGAGAGAAACTGGTTGATCAGGTAGCCGTGGGCTCCGTGAAGCTGCACCGCGTCAAAGCCCCAGTCCTGCGCCCGGCGAGCCGCGTCGCCAAAGGCGGCGGTGATGGCCCGGATTTCCGCGGCCGACAGCTCCTCGGGCACCTCGGGGAATTGTTCCGCCTCCACCGCCGAGGGCGCCAGGGGCCTGCGGCCGGCCGCGGCTGCATTCGTCTGGCCGCCGGCATGTACGAGCTGGATGGCGATCCGGCCGCCGGCATCATGCACGGCCCCGGTCATCTTTCTGAACTCATCGGCGAATGCATCGGTATGAATGCCCATCTTGCGCGGCAGCTGCCTGCCATCCGGCCGGACAAAGGCGAAGCCGGTAACGATCAGGCCGATGCCTCCCCGGGCCAGGGCGACATACAGGTCAATCAACCGTTGCGTGGGCCGGCCGTCCTCTTCGCACATACCCTCCCAGGTCGCCGAACGGACCAGGCGGTTGCGCAGCTGCATGGACTTAATGGCGGTTGTGTCGAACAGGGAACGCATTGAAGCCTCCTTTTTCCTGTTGTCGGTTCCGGCCCGGACAGAGCCCGTCGCATCAACCTCGTCTCCTCCTCGGGATGAGACTTTCACTTTTTCTCCCGCAGGCGCCGCACATGCTCGCACGCCCGGTCGATCTCTTCCGTGAATTTCCCATAGTCAAGCTGCAGGCCGTTGATATAGGCGCTCCATCCCGCGCTCGACTTTGCATAGTGGACCGCATCTTCGATTTCCGCCTCCGTCGCGCCGTTCAGCCGCGCCAGTTCGGTATGATAATACGAACAGAAACGGCATTTGCTGACGGCGGAAATGGCGACTCCAATCAATTCCCGATATTTGTTGGGTATCGGGCCTTCCGCAAACTGTACCTGTTTGAATAATTTCCACTCCAGTTCCAGCGAGGACTCGGGAACTGCTTTGAACATGCTCGGCACCAATCCGAACATCTGCTCCATTTCTTTGAATATTTCTTCTTTGCTCATTTTCCTTCTCCTCAGTTTTCTTTGGCACGATAACAGACAACATCTGCCAGTAAAAAGCAAAAACCAGGCCAATTGGGAAAATCAAAGCAGTTCCTCACGGCCACCCCCATCCGGGCTGGAATACATTTGTCCTGCTCAACTTTCTTCCGTCAATGGGAAAAGGATTGAATGGAGATGCAAAATCCGCGAACCACTGCCGGCCCCGGAGTTGCGGTCCATACCGGGAACAAACAGGCAGCCCGCATCAGATACCTGAAACAGGCTGCCTGCCTTCACTGGAGTTAAGAATTGCGCCTTGTTCGTTATCGCCGGCGGAAACATGGGCCAGGGGAATTGAACCGGTATTCCCTCCTCGCAGCAGCCCATGCTGGTGACTGCTGTGCCGCTGTTGTTGCCATCCTGGATTTGGCGATCCTGTCCGGCCAGGCTGGAAAATACCCTGCCCCGGGGTTTCAGAGCACGGCAACCCCCCGGGACCGCAGGTAGTTCTTCAGATCGCCTATGCCGATGATGCCGAAATGGAACACCGAGGCGGCAAGCAGGATTGTCGCCCCCGCTTCCACCGCCTGATGGAAATGTTCAGGTTTCCCCGCTCCTCCAGAGGCCACCACTTCGGCCGAGACCGCCCCCTTGATCGCCCGGATCACCGGCAGATCATAGCCGGTCTGCACGCCGTCGCCCGCTTTGCTGGTCGGCAGAATAACCGGAACGCCGCACCCGTCAATGCGCTTTGCCCATTCGATGGCGTCGGCGCCGGTTGCCGTCCGGCCGCCGTCAATATAGACTTCATAGCCTGAGGGCATGGCCGCATTCCGGTCCACATCAATGGCCACCGTCACCTTCCCGGCCCCCAGTTTTTTAACCAGTTCTTCGACCAGTCCGGGCTTGCGGAAGGCGGCACTGCTGATCGACACCTTGTCTGCACCCGCATCGAGGACCAACTCGGCCGACTGCACATCGGATATGCCGCCGCCCACAGTAAACGGCACAGTTGTGACTTCGGCCACGCGCCGCACTATGTCGAGCATGGTGGCCCTGCCTTCCACCGTGGCTGTGATATCCAGAAGCGCCAGTTCGTCTGCTCCGGCCTCGCAATAGGCCCGTGCGCATTCGACCGGATCACCGGCGTCCCGTATGTCCACGAAATGGACGCCTTTGACGACCCGGCCGTTTTGCATATCCAGACAAGGCATAATTTTTATTTTTTGCGCCACTGTTTTCCTCCTCTATTTTTAGGATAATAACCCGGCCCGGATGCCGGCATTCAGCGAAAATTCATGTCTGCCCCGGAACGGGATCTCCCTTCACCAAGGCAGCCCCGCTGCCTGCATCATCGCCGCACGTTCCGGCGTCACGGCATGGTGGTTGTATTGTTCCGCAACACCATGGAATTCTTATTTTTTGATTATAACATCCCCGGATATGAAAGCAAACGGAGCCGTGAAAGACAACCCCCCCTGACCGGCCAGAACGCCGCTCTGCCACGGATCGCCTCAAGGCCCCTGCCGCCGGGAATTTAAATCCCTTTTCCGGGCAAAGAAGTGCTATAATAATTGCAGCGTGTCCGGACGGGAGCGGCCTGGCCGGATCACCCCTATGGGACAACCCGGTTTATTTCAACAGCAAAGGAGGCCTCAAGATGAGCGAGCAACATTCCTTGCCGCCCCTGCCCTACGCGGACAATGCCCTTGACCCGGTGATATCGGCCAATACCCTCGGCTTCCATTACGGCAAGCATCATCGGGGCTATGTCGACAACCTCAACAAGCTTGTCGCCGGAACGGAGTATGCCGGTCTTTCCCTGGAAAAGATCATAGCCGCCACGGCAGGCAGGCCGGAGAAAACCGCCATTTTCAATAACGCGGCCCAGGCCTGGAACCATACGTTCTACTGGCACAGCCTGAAGCCCAATGGCGGAGGCGAACCGCCCGCCGTGCTGAAGCAGAAGATCGAGGCCGCCTTCGGCAATGTGGACGGATGCAGGAAGGAACTGGCGGCGGCGGCGACAAGCCAGTTCGGCAGCGGCTGGGCCTGGCTGGTGCTGGATGGCGACACGCTGAAGGCAGTCAAGACCGGCAACGCGGGCCTGCCCCTGACCATGGGCATGAAGCCCCTTCTCACCATAGACGTTTGGGAGCACGCCTACTACCTGGATTACCAGAACCGCCGCGCCGACTATGTCAATGGCGTGCTCGAAAAGCTGATCAACTGGGATTTCGCCGCGGCCAATCTCGGTTAATACGGTTCCCGTCAGCCGTCCTGATCTTTACCGCCGAAGGGGGCGATGCAAACTGCCTCTCATGCTGCTTCATTGCCCCTTCAGGCGACTTGTCAAAATTGGTCCTGTTTCAGGAACGCTGTACAAACCAAAAAGCGAAAATTTCCGCCATGGAGAAAACCCCGGCCGCACCGGGCTGGGATGGGAACCGGCAAACTTTTCCGGCTGCAAAAAGCCCGGGAACATCTCGAGACGTAATCAGGGAGGAGACAACCCGGAAGGGGAAAAAGGAAACGGGACGCTCGATATTCGAGATCGTCCCGCTGCGGGAAGTTCCATGCACTTCATGTCATGAATGCATGGATGCGGTCATCTGAAAGGACCGAGTTCCGATCCTCCGCCTTAAGCGTTTCAGCTGCCGCCTTCCTCTGTTAATATGTTACGAAAAATTTGCGCATAAATCAAGGCAGCCGGTTCTTTTTTTCCCGGGGACAAAAAAAGAAAAAGACCACCCGCCCCGCATTTATACATCATGTATGAAAAATCAGTTCATTGACAAGAAAAACTTGACAATAACTTTATATTTGCATTAAATACCCCTAATCGCCCAAGAATGGAATGCCGCCTGCACCGGAGAATTGACCTGTTGAGCCCCCCCTCATATCGGTTCCAAAAGTGCTTGCGGCATTTCCCTTCCAGGGCGGGAATAATGACGATTCTTTTCCGTTCCGGCAGAGGGAGAGGCAGCAAGAACCGCGGAAGCAAAAGTCATGAATGAAGCTGAATTTTGTCGCAACCTGTCGATTGCCACGGGATTAAAATTCCTGTCCGGCAATCCTTGCTACTACGATGGATACATCCGGGGATTGCGCCGTTATTATCACGAAAAAATTTTCCTCATGGAAGAAGAGCATCGCCGATGGCTGGCCTTTGTCGCTGGGTCGGACCAGGAAAAGCGCAAGGCCGAATGGGGGGGATACCTGCACGGACTGTCCGGCGAGAACATCTTCTGATATCACAACAACAGCCATCGGACTTCTCTGATTCCCGCAAACAGTGCGGAGGCAGATGAACAGGCATGGGCTTCACCCATGTTTTTTTTATCTGATTCCCATCAATCCTCACCGGGGAATTCGCCGCTGTTCGCAATGAGCTGATTTTGTGTGCTTTGTTCTTTCGGCCCGGCGTTCTGTTCTTGCCCTGGCAATAAATTGCTGAGGATTAGTGACAATCAGGTTTTTTTATGTGCCGAGAAGGATATATCCTCCGGCAGGATGCCTGAAGGAACAGGAGCGTACGATTTTATCCAAGTATCCTGCCCAGCAACTCAGTTGCTGAGCAACCTCGGGCTTTTCCCACACATATTCACCCCGCACGACTTGCCGGATCAACGGCTGCCGCCGAAAAGAAACAACCCGCCACCCATTGCTGTTCCTTCTGCCGCAAGGGACGTGATTACATCAAAGTGAAAAAGATTGCTTATTGGCTGATATTCGCACTGGCAATAAACAGCCAACCCGCTCCAGTTGAAATAAAACAGGTTGCCTGAAATGACTTCCTTCAGAAAAGGGCCTAACCCTGAAACAAATATTCCGGGATTGAAATCCATTGCGGAAAAAAGGTATAGTAAATGTATCAAAAAAGTGTCTGCTGTGAAATACATTCCAAACTGTCAAACCGGTGCAGGTTCCGGGAGGATGAATGAAAAAAAAAGGACGAAAATATTTCTTCCTGTCACTGACCCTGCTGGCACTCATTTTCCTGCCGCCGCTCTTGCCGGATGCCTCTGTCAGTCTGGCGGGGGAGGATCCCTTCACGGAGCCGGAAGCCCTGGTTATTGAACTTTCCGTCAATCCGGAAGGAGGTAAATGGGCTTTTCTCGAAGGTACAGTGGGGCCCGCCGGTGAAAATCTGCTCCTCAAGGATCTTTGGATAACAAGGCCGGTACAGATTGCCGTTCGGGCTGAAAACAAGGATGACAATATACTGGTCGAACTGCGTCAATATCACTGGGCCGAACCTGGACAGACCTGTGCAACGGGCACCAGGGGAATCTGTACGATGCAATTCAAAACCCAGGGAGACGTATGGATTCACCTGTCTTCCGGGCAGGAAGGGGGCAAGGTCTCCATGGCGGTATGGGAAAGCGACGAAATCCTGCCGGAACTGAAACCATGGTTTGTTCCCAAATCCGGAGGACAACAATAATGCATATGCAGCATAATGTCGGGCGGCGCCCGACGGCGGCATCCCGGTTGGCGGTGATTCTGGGGATATCCTGTTTTGTGCTGGTCCTGACAGTCGGAGCGAATCCCGTTTCCGCCAAAATGATCCCGATTCTTGATCCTATCAAAATTGGGGATGCCATCGGAAAAGGATTCAGTGATGTTCTCCCCAAAACAGAGAAATGGGGAGAATCGGCCCTGCCGACATTGGGCGGCCCTGATCAAGGCATGGATCCCGGTTACGACCCGGACGGCATGCCGGAAGCTCCTCTGGGATGTGCCGATTCAGCGGCATGCAAAGCATGCTACGATGAGGCGCATAAGGAACTTCTCAAGCTCCGGCATTCTTTTGCCAAGCTGCTGATCCTCTACAACCAGACCGACAACTTTGTCAAAGACTCCTACTCTTTCGGCGATTCCATAGCCGGCATGACCGGCTACGGCGCGCTGGCATGGTATGAAGAGCGCAGTAAAATTGCAAAATCCTGGCAGGAGTTTGAAAAGGCATACCGCAAGAAATACCAGGAATTGCTTGGGCGGCTGGAAAAGAACCTGAAAGTCATAAGTAATTGCGAGGCGGAATATTTCGGTGACCAGGATTGGTACAGCCGGCATGGCTTCATCTTTCTCACTTTCGTGGCCATGCACTATAAAAAATAACCCGGCTTCATGAATCGTCCGGATCGGGTCATTCTTCGGTATTGAGTACCTCGATACCTAATTCCGGCCCGTCTTTTGTCAGCCGGACAAGGGTTTTCCGGTCCGCAGCAATCTCTATCCGCTGCTCGCCCAGGTGTCCTTGCGGGGAATCAAATTTCAGAATATACCTGCCGGCCGCCAGGGACAGTTCCTGACCGGCTCTGCCCCGGGCAATTTCATTGTCAAGCGAATCGTGCACCGTGAAAGGCAAGGCCAGGGTTGCGGCCATGGCCTGCTGCAATCCCTCCTTGTCCGCGGCCGGAAAATATTCTCCATTGCCTGCTGCCGCAGCCTGCTGCATCTGGCTTTGGATTTCGCTGTCCTGGATCGTGAACCCGACTATATGCAGCCGCACATTCAGTCCCTGAGTCCGCAGTTCTTGCACTGTTCCCGTAAGATCCCCTTTGCATTCCTCTTTGCCGTCCGTCACCAGGATGACTGTTTTCTCGCCGGCGGTGCTGCCGAAATCCTGCGCCACCTGCTCCAGGGCATAGGCAATCGGCGTCGTTCCCAGGGGTTTGACCTTGTTGATTGCGAGCAGGAGCAGTTCCCTGTCAAGCCTGGCGAAAGGATACACGAGTTCAGTATCCCGGCAGTCGCCGGGGGCGCCTTCGCGGATCCGATGACCGTAAACACGCAGGGCTACCTCGATCTCGTCCGGCAGCTGGCGGATCAGATCCGCCAAAACCTGTTTCGCCGTTTCCATACGGGTGGCGCCGTCCAGTTTTTCCTTCATGGAGCCGCTGCCGTCCAGGATGAGTTCTATCCGGGGTGGCGAAGTCATACCGGCTGTATACCCCCCTTGGGGCTCCACCATCAGCATGCCTGTCCCGGTATTCCATGAGGGAAGTATATAATAGGTGGTTCCGGCCATGAAATCATCGGCTATCTGCTTATAAATATCCACCAGTTGCTCCAGGCCGGAGGCATGGATATAACTGCCTCCCGTTGCCTCCGCGATGTGCCGCAGCAGGTGCTCTCCGCTCAATCCACCCTCAGGGTCCCGCACTTTGACCTCCCCTCCCAGGCCGATGGTAAAAAGACGGACCGGGTTGTTATCGAGCCGGCTCCAGAAATCCGGTGTACTGAGCACGCTGCCCATGTCCACGCCGTCCGTCATTATCACCATGGCGCCGGTGGTATTGCTCTCTTCGAGCAGGGCGATACCCTTGTCCACGGCATCGTATAATCTGGTCGCCATCTCCGCCTTGAACTTTCCCGAGACTGCCGCCAACAGCTTCTCCCTGTCACTGGTGAATTCATCCAGCAGAATTTTCACCTCATTGTTGAAAGCGATGAGGTTGAGTTTTTCACTCGGACGCACTTTCTCCAGAAATCCGGTGACAGCCTGCTGCAACAGATCGGTGTTTTCGGCCATACTGCCGCTGACATCCCATGCCAGCACCAGGTTGGCCGGAATGGACTGGGTCTCCAGGATATACCTGCCCGGCTCCAGGTACCAGGAGACAGTGGTTTGCAGACTATTATTCCGTTTGGGCAAAAACTCGGCGACCACATCGCCGGCCGCATTTTTCAGAGTGAGCCTCGTCCTGAGAAAGGGTTGTCCCATCAGTTCGAGATCCAGCATGCCGGGGCTGCTGCCGGTGAGGGTAAGACGATAATAATGCCGCTGTTCCCCTTCGGTAAAGTGAGAGCGGATTCGTTCGCCGAGATTGAGTTCCGGGGCCTCTTCCCTGCTGAGCCCCGGTTGCATGTCGGCATCAACGGCAACAGACTGCAGATCGTTCAGCCTGCTGAAACTCTGTTCGGGAGGAGATGAGGACGGGCGCTGCAAGACCTTGACATAGCCCGGTTCCCGGCCCTCTGTGATTCGCACCTTGCCGAGACTGGTATAGCTGCCCCCGTGATTTGCCAGCAGCCGGAGTTTAACAAACTTCGCTTTACGACCGATCGGAATTTTCTGGATTCCAGCCTCCCGGGGGATCTCAATTCTCGCTACCTCCCGAAAATCATCGATCGGGCTGGATGATGAGAGCAGGACGGCAACTTCCGCAACCCTTGAGGATGCATCAGGGTCTTTACCCGGATCAATCTCCACAAGATCGATCAGGGCTTCCTGGTCCCCCCGGAAACAAAAGGTGTGTTCCTGCGGAAGGGCACCATCCGCGGAGCGCCAGTATTTCCCGACAGTGTCCGGAGCAGTAATTTTCCCGGCTTCATGACCGTACCTTTCGGAACTGAAGCGTACCACATTCCCGCCTAAAGCAGGAAGGAGCAGGTCAACGGGAAAATCCTGCAGAATTGAAGGCGCGTCGGGATCTTCCAGTATTTCGAACTCGGCCAGCTGGGTGCGGCGGATACCACCGTAATTCGATCGTATCACCAGTTTGACAAACCTGGCATCAACGCCCGCCAGGGGAATGAAATGGCGGCCGATGACGGGGCGCAGGCGGCTGGTTGCCGCCAAAGTGAAATTATTGTCCTCCGCCTGTTCCGATACCAGGATGTCCACCAGACGGGGCATGCTCTGGATGCAGTTTTCATCGCCTGCACAGGATTCAGTATCCAGGATGACACCTTTGAGGACAGCTTTGCTGCCGTTGAAAAATGAGAAGACCAACTCCTGGGGAAACTTTCGGTCGGAGGATGCCCAGCCGCAGGCAGGTTTACAATCCTCACCTCCATACCCGTACCCGTCTGCCGCGCCCTCTTTGGCCCAGGAACTGTGGTTTGCCTCGCTGGTCGCGGAGACAACTTTCCCGCCCAGCCCGCTCTGGGCAAGATTGATTCCGTCAACCGCAGGTATTTCACTGAGAAGCAAGGCCGGGGTCACCGGTGAAGTGATGCGAAATGACACTTCCGCCAACTGCCTGCCGCTCTGCTCCACCACGGCACGGTAGGTTCCCGGCCAGAATCCGCCGTAAGGGGGAAGGAACTGCGCGGCATTCCAGTCGTTGACTTTCAGGACCACATCCGTCTCCGCTACGATTTTTCCCGGCGCCATGCCTTCCACCTCTCCAGCCACAAAACGGACCTTCACCAGGTCCTTGATATCCGGGTCATTACTTCGCACGGCCAGATATATACGTTCGTCCGTATCGGTGAATTCCTCCGGCGTCTCCAGGGGAGTTTTGAACGAGTCGATTTGTTGTGCAACAGCAAGCTCAAGCGGGCCAACCTTGTCCGAGGATACGCCGGGGTCGGTTGCAGTTGTATTGGCGTAACCGTTTTGAGGGTGGGTGTCCGCTGCCGGTGAGGCGGGGAGAGCAGGCAGGGCCGGAAGATCAGATGATTTTTTCGTCTTTCTGTCCGCCGGCGCCCCGGCAGCCGCCGCGGCCGGGAGGACTGGTTCCGGATCCAGTGCGGATTTTGTGTTTTCGGCACTGGAGGAGGAATCAAGGGATGTATCGAAAAATTGAGTGACAACATCTATGCCTGCGGCTGCGGTGTCAGGTCCTTCCGTGGTGGTGAACACCTTGTCCAGCGCATCTGTTACGGATTCAACTTTGCCGTCGGTTTTGGATCCCTGGTGAGAATCCGGGGGAGTATCCTGTCCAGCAGCATCCTCAGTTTCCAGAACGTGGAACTCCAGAGAGGATTCGCTCTGCCCTTCCGGCATGAAACGAATCCTGTATTTTCCAGGAAGCAGACCGGATGCCGGTGCCTGGAAGGTGATAAACCCGGTCTCCTTTTTTTTGAGAAGAATCGTCTTTTCCGCTATGCTCTGTTCCGAAAGGTAGTATTCCGTCTCCAGAGCCTCCCATGCGGCCCGGACCAGGAGTTTTTCGTGCCGGCCATCCGTCAATGCAATTGTAAATTCATCGGCACCGGTCGGCAGATTGTCTGTTTTCCCGCAGGTGCCCCGAATGAGATCAATATTGTCACAGAGAGTCGCATTCAGGGAGGTTTCGGCCCAGCCCCTTCCGCAGGACATGAAGAGAGCATTTATACCGATAATTAAAGAAAGGAGGAGGAATCGCAGGTGAAACGGATGATTATTATTCATGAGCAGTCCGGATGGAGTTTGATGGCTGGTCAGAAGATGTGCCGGGGAAGACTCTGCATATCCTATCACGTATTTCCGAACTGGACAACCGGGTCTACGGCTCCCCGTAGATCGGGCAGGATCGGCTCATAACCCTTTTCTGCCTCGAGAGTGGTCTTTTACCCCCTACCTTGTGGACTGTTTTTTGACTTTGCCAGCTAAATGCTTAAAGTATAAATAATTAATTATGGAGGATTGTGTGGTGAAAAGTATTATTCTAAAAACAACCTGTCGCGGTAACCATTTCAACAACACCCTGGATCATCCTTTGGATAAACCTGGCAAACTTCAGGGCGAGAGCGTACAACTCAGGAGAATTGTCAATATCCCCAAAGACGTGGCTAATCATGAGGTTATCCGGCTGTTCTCCCACTCCTGTGATGCTACATGGCTCGGCGGAGAACCAGGAAGGCTGGATTTTGATTTCAGCGAGTTGGATACAGGGAATATCTTACGCTCATAAACGCTAAACAAGTCAGTACCCGCAAATACTGGGCCAACTCATGGGGGTCGTCATATAAACAGCTGTTCATGTCAAACATTGCACCTGTTGTGCACAGGTCAGAGAGCGTTGAGCGGCTGATTAATGCAAATCGCAAATTCAATTTGCATTTTGCATAATAAGTCGGCGCATCTTGCTGCCGCCGGGCCGTGGCCACCCGGGTGTCCTTGTCGGACAGATTGAAATATTCCGCATCCGGAGACTGTATCCGCGACTTATATCCCGGCTGCATGGCCAGCCATTGGAAAAAGCGCTTGAGCTGGGTCAGGGTGGAATGCAGGGATTGGCACTCATCGGAAACAAAAAACCCGCAAACCTTGTCTGGTTGCGGGTTTATTAGAGCGTATCAGACGCTCTTAAATCAAGACTTGGTGCCGGAGGTCGGAGTCGAACCGACATGGGCGTGAAGCCCGCTGGATTTTGAGTCCAGTGCGTCTACCAGTTTCACCACTCCGGCGTATTTTCTGCCAGCTACTTTACCCTGTTTTTTTCTGTTCCTTCAAGAGGTTTGGGCGGGAAAAAACCTTCCCCCGCCATCCCGGCCAGGAGTTTCGGCGGCTCAGCAGCCATGCTTGACCAGGAAATCGTGGACCACTTCCCGCATTATGTCGCGCCGGTCGCGGCCGGTCTCGTTGATCAGGATCCAGACGCAGCGTTGAAAGGCCCGGTACAGGTGTTCGGGAACATAGAGCCTGAGTTCGGTCAGGTCTTCATATTTCCTGTCCGGCCGGTGTTCTTCGCCGTTCATGATCCCCCGCTCTCTTCCTTCTGCTGCCGGCGGTGGAAATCGACCACCTCCCGGTAGGTGATACCGGAGCCGCCGAAAATATCGAGGGCGCTGCCGACGGTGACGTCGAGCCGGCCCCGGCCGGCATCGCGGATCAGTCCCAAGTCGGCCATGGTCGCCACGCCGCCGGCGTAGGTGGTGGGAATCGGTACATGGGCGGCGAGCAGGTCGATCAGCTCCGCGTCCACCCCCATGCATTTCCCCTCCACATCGACGGCATGAACGAGGAACTCATCGCAGGAGGCGGCCAGCTTCTCCAGGGTTGCGGCGGAAATCCGCAGGTCGGTGAATTTCTGCCAGCGGTCGGTCACCACGTAATAACCGTCCCCGCGCCGGCGGCAACTCAGATCCAGGACCAGTCTCCGCCGGCCGACCAGGTCGCGCAGTCTGCGCAGCCGGTCCTCGTCAAGGCGACCGTGATGAAAGACATGGGAGGTGACGATCACATGGGATGCGCCCCGGTCGAGCCACTGGACCGCGTTGTCGGCGGTAATGCCGCCGCCGACCTGCATCCCGCCAGGCCACACCTTGAGCGCTTCGGCCGCGGCCTCTTCATTGCCCGGCCCAAGCATGATGACATGACCCCCCGGCAGGTTGTCCCGCCGGTACAGCGCCGCGTAGTGCGCGGGAGGAAAATCGGAGGCGAAATTGATCCGCAGGGCATCGGCACGGTCATCGCGCAGGGTCGAGCCGACTATCTGCTTGACCCGGCCGCCGTGCAGGTCGATACAGGGGCGGAATCGCATAAAACCGGTCCGGTGGAGGTCCATGTCCGCGCGGGCGGACGGTTGACGCAGCCTCTCTCAGCTTTTCTTGATCATCATGGTCGTCGGGTCGAGGTCGAGCCCGGCATCGGCGGACATCACCTCGCCCCTGTTCTTGATGACGTTGAGTCGTATCTTGCTTTCCTCGGGCTTGATGACGATGACCGTGTCGAACAGGTCATCGACCTCATGGCACGGCGCCGGCACCCCGGCGGGCGAGACCCGCTTGTCCTCGCGGTGGCAGACGGCGGACAGCCAGATCTGCAGACTCATGGTTTCGGCAAGGTCCTTGAGATCCTCAATGTTGGCGCGGTCGCAGGAGACCATGTCAAGACCGTCGATGACCACGCAGTTGGGCTTGAAGATGTCCTGCATGATCAGGTCGTTGAGCCGCTCCTCGAGCCGTGACCGGGAAAAGGAGGCCTCCTTGAAGGTCATGATCATCCGGTGATGCTGCACCATGTCGATCAATTCATGCGGCCTGGTGATGCTGTGTTCCTGCAGGATGTGCCGCATGATGTCGTCGTACCAGACTCTGGTCTTGTCAATGGATTCGCCGATGCTGACATGGACGACCCTGTTGCCGAGCAGAATCGAATCGAGGGCTATCTGGACCAGCAGAGCGGTCTTGCCCAGGCCCGGCCGGGCCATGACCAGCCCCAGCTTGTTGCCGTTTTCCTTGCCGATCTTCAGAACCCGCAGCGGGTTCTTGTTCACCAATGGTTCGTACCCCATAATACAACCCCGTATATTTCTCCGTTTTTTATCTTATATCGCGCCGGCCAGGCACCGTCTATTTGTTTTTCTTTTCCTGCTCGTAGGCCTTGATCAATTCCTCCGCCACGCTTTTGGGCACCTGCTTGTAGGTGGCGAATTCCATGGTAAATTCCGCCTTGCCCTGAGTCAGGGAGCGCAGCACCGTCGAATAGCCGAACATTTCGGCCAGCGGCACCTCGGCCTCCACCACCGTGTAATTGCCCTCTTCAAAGGTACCGACGATGACGCCCCGCCGCTGGTTGATGCTGCCCATGACCCCGCCCTGGAACTCGGACGGCCCCTCGACCGCCACCTTCATGATCGGCTCCATGATGACCGGGGCCGCCTTGGCGTAAGCATCCTTGAAGCCGCCGATGGCGGCAAGCTGGAAGGCGATGTCCGAGGAGTCGACCGGATGGTAGCTGCCGTCATTGATGACCGCCCGGACGCCGGTGACCGGCGAGCCGGTCAGCTTGCCCTTCTCCAGTGACTTCTGAAAGCCCTTGTCGCAGGAGGGAATGTATTCGCGGGGGATGGCGCCGCCGACGATGGAATCGACAAACTCGTACTCACCTTCCTCCAGGGGCTCCAGGTAGCCGGCCACCCGGCCGAACTGACCGGAACCGCCGGTCTGCTTCTTGTGGGTGTAGTTGAAGTCGGCCCGGTGGGTGATGGTCTCCCGATAGGCGACCCGGGGGGCGCCCACCTCGACCTCGGCCTTGTACTCGCGCTTCATGCGCTCGATGTACACGTCGAGGTGCAGCTCGCCCATGCCGGAAATGATGGTCTCGTTGGTCTCGTGGTCGACGAAGGTCTTGAAGGTAGGGTCTTCCTTGCTGAACCGGTTCAGGGCCTTGGACATGTTGACCTGGGCCTTGTTGTCCACCGGCTTGATGGCCAGGGAGATAACCGGGGCCGGCACGTGCATCGAACTCATGGACATGTTGATGTTTTCCGCGCAGAACGTATCGCCGGAGGCGCAGTCGATGCCGAACAGGGCGATGATGTCGCCGGAGCCGGCCTCCTCGATTTCCTCCATCTGGTCGGCGTGCATGCGGACCAGGCGGCCCACCTTGACTTTCTTGCCGGTGCGGGAATTGACGATGGTGTCCCCCTTGCGGATCATGCCCTGATAGGTGCGCAGGTAGGTCAGCTGCCCGTAGCGGCCCTCCTCAAGCTTGAAGGCCAGGGCGATCAGCGGGTCATCCGGGTTGTTGGTGACGCGCATCTCGGCCTCGTTGTTGTCCAGGTCCAGGGCGGTGTTCTCCACCTCCGTCGGGTTGGGCAGGTAGGCGTTGACCGCGTCGAGCAGGCTCTGCACCCCCTTGTTCTTGTAGGCCGAACCCATCAGCACCGGGGTGAGCTCCAGGGCCAGGGTGCCGCGGCGGATGGCGGTGTTGATCATCTCCTCGGTGGGGGTGCCCTCTTCGAGGATCACCTCCATCAACTCATCGGAAAACATGGAAACGGCGTCAAGCATTTCCTCCCTTTTTGCTTCGGCTTCCGCCCGCAGGGATTGGGGAATCTCCTCAAGCCTGATCTTCTCGCCCTGGTCGCCGTCAAAATAGACAGCCTTCATGGTCACCAGGTCGATTACGCCCTCCAGGTCCGCTTCCAGGCCGATGGGGAGCTGCAGCATGACGGCATTGAGGCCGAGCTTGTCACGGAGCTGCTGGGTTACCCTGAACGGATTGGCGCCGGTGCGGTCGCATTTGTTGACAAAGGCGATGCGGGGGACCCGGTAGCGGGTCATCTGCCGATTGACGGTGATGGACTGGGACTGCACCCCGCCCACCGAACAGAGAATGAGCACCGCCCCGTCGAGAACCCGCAGGGCCCGCTCGACCTCGATGGTGAAGTCGACGTGGCCGGGGGTGTCGATGATATTGATATCGTACCCCTTCCAGCTGCAGAAGGTGGCGGCCGACTGGATGGTGATGCCGCGCTCCCTTTCCAGCTCCATGGAATCCATGGTCGCGCCGACGCCGTCCTTGCCTCGGACTTCATGAATGGCATGGATGCGCTGGGTGTAAAACAGGATCCGCTCGGTGAGCGTTGTCTTGCCTGAATCGATATGGGCGCTGATGCCGATATTGCGTACTTTCTGTAAATCCCTTTTCATGACGCTTTCCTCAGTATGTTCCCGCCGGACAGGGTGCGCTGTTCATGCCCGGTCGGCTCTAAGTTGCAAATATAAAAATATAAAATAAAAAAGGAGTTACAGTAAGCTCTGCAACTCCTCTCATGCCTGATGAATGGTGCCGAGACCAGGATTCGAACCAGGGACACACGGATTTTCAGTCCGTTGCTCTACCGACTGAGCTATCTCGGCACCTGAGCCTGAAGCTGTTTAATAGCCTAATACAGAGCAGCCAGTCAAGAAAAAACTACCTGCATTTTGCCCTGCCCGCACGGCCTGAAAAGCGGATGCCCTCCACCGTGAGCAGGGTAACGGCGCTCTGGCAGATCGTACTCAAAAGAAAAGGTGAACATTTAACAGGAAGCCGTACAATTGTCAAGGAGAAGAAAAGCGGCGGGTTCGGCAGACGGAGAAAAAAAACAACCCGTCGTCACAGGCCGGTGGCGGCGGGTTGCAGACGATCAGGGAGGGGAACGGATTATTTTTTCCCAAACACCTCCTCCAGGTCAACATCAAAACTATCGAGGGCGGTGCCGGTCTTGACCGGGGAGGTTATTTCGTCACGGCCCGCCGGCGAGGCGTCCAGGTCGATGCCTTCCACCTTGAGATCTTCCAGCCCCTGGCCGGGGGATGCGGCAGTGGACGGCTTTTCATCGCCGACGGCAAAGGCCAGTTCTTCACGGCCCACCTCCCTGTCTTCCATCGTGATTTCCGCCCCCGCCTCCGCTGCTTCGACGGGAGCAAGGTCGGCAAGGTCTATCACCGCCTCCTCCTGCCCAGGCTCCTCGACCGTCGGTTCCTCTTCCCCGGCGGGTTCATCCCCGGCGGTAAAATCGACAAAAACTTCTTCTTCGCCGCCCAGGTCAAACGCCTGTTCCCCGGCGTGTTCGACCTGCTGCTCTTCCCGCTCCGCCTCTCGCTCCGTATAGTCGGGACTCAGAAAAGCCGGCGGCGGCACGTTTCCCACGGTTCCTTGCAGTTGCTTTGACGCGGCATTGATGTTTTTGCCGCACTTGACGCATTTTTCGATGAGGTCGAAGGAGATATAGCCGCATTTAGGACAACGCATGACATTCGCCTTTGCTGAGAGTCATCAAACAGGCCCCCGCCCTTCAATTGAGCGGTTTGCCCCTGTTTCAGGAATTTCCGTATTATCGCACACGACTTGACAAAAAATCAAGGTTCAATTTTACGGAACCGCATGATTATCTTAAAAAATTCCGCCAATCGCGGCAGCCTGCACTCCTTCCGGCCCCCGCGATGCTTTCGGGATTCGGCGCTGCCGGCCGGCGGCAAACGCCGCCCGGCAAGTCATTTTATCGTCCGGCTGTAAATATTCTCTTGAAAAATTCCCCCGACACCCGAAAATAGAGACAACGCTTTTTTCCTCCGGGCCTCCGGCGCCGTCCGTCGGGGCGGCCGGTCCGGCTTCCCCTGCACTTTCCCGTTGAGGCGGGACGCGGCCATGACGACTCAACTGATGCTTGA
>JALHJD010000330.1 GCA_022837185.1 Desulfobacteraceae bacterium | reverse complement strand
CCCAGCATGACGATGTTGGCCATCATTTTCGTGCCGAGCTGTTCGGCAAAGCGGGTGGCGGGAATGTGAAAGGTTTTGAAGCTCATGTCGCTTTTGCGCGTGCGCACCAGATCCGTGTCCCAGATCAGCGTCCCCTCGGGGCGCAGGGATTTCACGTTTTTCGTGTAGGCTTCCTGGCTCATGCAGACCAGAATTTCCGGCTCCTCCACGCAGGGGAAGAGAATCTCCTCGCCGCTGATGATGACCTGGCTGGAGCAGGCGCCGCCGCGCGCTTCCGGACCGTAGTTTTGCGTCATCGTGGCGTGCTTGTGGTCGTAAAGCGTGGCCGCCCGGCCCAGGATGTCGCCGGCCATGACGATGCCCTGGCCGCCGAAGCCGGTGATGAGAATGTGTCTTTCCCGCTTATCGGTCATGGCGCGTCACCTTGCTTTCTGATCCGGATGCATCGCCCGCCACTGGGGAGAATTCAGCCGGTTGACTTTCTCGTAATGGTCCATAAAGGTGGGCCGCTCGATATCGACGAACTTGCCCACGACGATTTCGCGGTCGATATCCATCGACGCGTCCCGGGGGTCGATGTCGCTGCGGATCACGGACCGGCCGTGATAGAATTTGAGCATTTCCAGCGCCGTGCCCATGCGGTTGCGCCGTCCGAAAGACGACGGACAGGGCGTGATCACTTCCACGAAGCTGAAGCCCCGCTTATCGAGCGCTTCGCTGATGGAGCTCCGCAGGGAGCGCACCTGCATGGCCGTCCAGCGCGCCACGTAGGTCGCTCCGCAGGCGGCGGCCAGATAGCAGAAGTTGAACGGCTCCTCGGGTGAGCCGTTGACGGTCGTGGTGGTCTTGGCGCCGAGCGGCGTGCTGGGGCCCTGCTGTCCGCCCGTCATGCCGTAGTTCAGGTTGTTGACGCAGATGACGGTCAGATCCATATTGCGGCGCGCGGCGTGGATGAAATGGTTGCCGCCGATGGCGAACAGGTCGCCGTCGCCGGATACGACGATGATCTTTGTGTCCGGCTTGGCCAGCTTGAGCCCCGTGGCAAACGGCAGCGCCCGACCGTGCGTGGTGTGGAAGGAATCCAGGCGGATGTAGCCGGCCATGCGGCCGGTGCAGCCGATGCCGGAAACCATGGCGATATTGTTGGGATCCCAGCCGGAGTTCTTGACGGAGTGAATGACGGCGGAAAACACCGTCCCGATGCCGCAGCCGGGGCACCAGATGTGGGGAATCCGCTCCGTCCGGAGGAGGGAATCCATCGGATGAGGCGGCAGGTTTTTTGCGGTTTTTGCTGTAATCATAATTTACCCTTTGCTGCTTTGGCAATTGAGCTGAGAATCAGCCCCGGATGCAGAATGGCGCCGCCGTAGTTGGACACCAGACGGACCGGGCAGGCGCCGCAGGCCGCGCGTTCCAGCTCCAGGACCATCTGTCCGCCGTTGATTTCGGCCATGATCATGGTTTTGGACGAAGCGGCGACGGCGCGGATCAGGTCTTCCGGAAAAGGCCAGACCGTGTCGAGTTTGATGAGCCCCGCTTTGATTCCTTCCCGGCGGGCGTCCTGGACGGCCTGCATGGAAGACCGGGCGCTGATGCCGTAGGACACGACCACAACTTCCGCGTCGTCGAGAAAAAGATTTTTCGTGGAAATTATCTTGTCGCGGTTGTTGCGGATTTTATCCACCAGGCGGGTGACCATCTTTTCCTGGGCTTTCGCATCCATTGCCGGATAGCCGCGCTCGTCGTGCGTCAGACCGGTGACGTGGATCCGGTATCCGTCGCCGCAGTTGGCCATCGGCGCGATGCCGTCCGGGTCCGCTTCGTAGGGCAGATATTCTTCCCGGGATACGGCCGGCTTACGGCGATTGACGATTTCGATTTCCTCTTCGGGGGGAACCACCACGCGTTCGGTCATGTGTCCGATGGTTTCGTCGGCCAGAAGGATGACGGGCAGGCGGTAGTACTCGCTTAAGTTAAAGGCCCGGATGGTGAAGTCGAACATCTCCTGCGGGCTTGACGGAGACAGGGCGATAATTTCGTAATGCCCGTGGGAGCCCCAGCGCGCCTGCATCATGTCGCCCTGGGCCACCAGCGTGGGCAGACCCGTGCTGGGGCCGGCGCGCTGAACGTTGCAGACGACGCAGGGCGTTTCCGTGCAGATGCCGAGGCCGATGTTTTCCATCATCAGCGAAAATCCCGGGCCGGACGTGCTGGTCATGGACTTGACGCCGCCCCAACTCGCGCCCAGAATGGCCGCCATCGAGGCGATTTCGTCTTCCATCTGAATATAGATGCCGCCGATTTCAGGCAGGCGGCGCGACATGGACTCGGCCACTTCCGTGGCGGGCGTGATCGGGTAACCGGCGAAAAAGCGGCAGCCGGCGGCCAGAGCCCCTTCACAGCAG
>JALHJD010000029.1 GCA_022837185.1 Desulfobacteraceae bacterium | reverse complement strand
CCGATGGTGTAGCGCCACAGGCCCCGGTGGCGGCCGATGACCCTGCCTCCGGCCGTCACGATATCGCCGGGTCGTTCTCTCAGGCCATGGGCGGTGAAAAAGGAGGGGATCGTCTCACCGGCAAGAAAACAGACATCCTGACTTTCCGGGCCGTGAATGTCGTTTAACTGCCGGGCGGCCGCCATCCGGCGAACTTCTTCTTTCGCCAGTCCGCCGAGGGGCAGGACCGTCTGCTGGAGCTGGCTCCCGGAAAGGCGGCAAAGAAAGTAAGACTGATCTTTTTTGCTGTCGAGTCCCCGGCGCAGCAGGGGCAGGCCGTGGGCGGAGCATTCAATGCGGGCATAATGGCCGGTCGCCATTCTGTGCACCCCCTGTTTGCGCATTTCCTCGGCCAGGAGGCCGAACTTGATCCGCCGGTTGCAGATCACGCAGGGATTCGGGGTCAGCCCCTGAAGATAGGAGTCGACAAAATAGGCGATCACCCGGTCGGAGAAATACTTTGCCAGGTCGATCAGGAAGAGGGGGATGGCAAGCTTCCGGGCCACGGCCCGGACCCGCCGGGCCTGCTCTTCCGTCCCGGGCACCGGCAGGCGCATGAAAAAACCATGTACCCGGTAACCCTGTTCTTGCAGCAGGGCGGCGCTGACGGAACTGTCAACGCCGCCGCTGAGGGCAATGCCAATTTTTTCCCCTCGCATGGATCGATTCCCTCTCCGTCGTTGCAATACTCTTCCTACCACTCAGGCGGCCGAATGTAAACGGGTCGCCCGGCTGGATAAGGAGACAGATCAGGGGTGGATTGATCGGGGGAGGAGATGACGGACAACGGAACAGGGGAAAACGGCGCCGGGGGGTAACCGCGTTAAATCAGGGAAGAAAGAACCTCGCAGTTCCGGCAGATTTCCATTTTATCCTTCCATTCCTTCTCCGCAACACATTCACATTGCGTACCGCTCAAAAACCAGCACAGGTGCCCCGCCTGGAATTCCCAGGCCGGACAATCCTTTTTGTACTCGCATTTTTTCTGGACCCAGCAGTCCTTGCGCCTGGTGGTTTCATCCTTCCGCTGGTTAATGAGGAGGAAATAGATCTGGCGCTCGACATGGATGGGGACCGGACGCCACCCCTGCTCATAACTCTGGACGGCCTTGAGCGAGACGCCCAGCAATGCTCCAAGCTCTTTCTGGGTCTTGCCGAGCTTCGCCCGCGCCTTTGCAAAATTCTCCTTGTTCATCAGCAGCCTGTTCGTGAATAAATTGAGGTTTTTCATAATGTACCACGTTGTGTTCTCTTGTGCAAGAGAAAATGTACAAATAGTAGAATCAACAGGTTTGATCTTTTCAGTTGTTCGACCAGAGGTCAAGAAAAATCGGCTGCCCACCCCTGATAGACCCGGAAGGGAACGTCACCCGGCCGGTTTTTCACCGACCGGGAGGGGATACGTTCGGATACCCCGATCGGGAAAAAGATGGTACAGTGTCACGGCAAAGGATCCAAAACCTGAGGGCAACATCGCAACCCGCTGAAATCATGCCTGTTCAAACCGTTTTTGTTTCTATTCTCCTCCTGCCGGTTTTGCTTTGTTCGTTGTCCGGCTCCGCGGCGGCCGAATCATCCCGGTTGGACAAGGTGATCATCGGCCGGACATGCAGGGTTCAGGTGGAGGAGCTGGGCCTTGACTATCTTGCCCGGGTGGATACCGGCGCTTCCATAACTTCCATTCATGCCACCGATTTTCTCATTGAGAAGGGAACCAGCGATCCGCTGGACAATGTCGGCCGGAAAATAAATTTTCTGACCGTTTCCAGTGACGGCCAATACAAGAGAATGACGTCTGAAATCGCCGAGATTCAGACCGTGGTCAGCGCCCAGGGCCGGGAAAAACGGTATCTGGTGCGCCTGACCCTGAGTGCCATGGGCGTGCGCAAGACGATCCTGGTGAACCTGCGGGACCGTTCCCAACTGCGGTATAAATTGCTCCTGGGGCGCAACTGGCTGGCGGACGACTTCCTTGTCGATGTTGACCTGGATGAGGAAATACCGGGCGAAGAGGAAAGGCTGAAATAATGGTCCCTGTGCATGTTCACAAGGTAAGGGTGGCGGAGTGATAGACTACGGCCTTGCCGCCTATGTGCACCCGTGCCCCATGGTGTGCGCAGTGGAGTACACCTCCCCGCGGCGAGATCTGCCTGGCGCTAAAACGGTCCCTGCCGGTTCGTTCCGCCCAGTAAGGAATCAGGGTGCAGTGGGAGGAACCGGTGACGGGATCTTCGGGGATACCCGCCCGCGGGGCGAAAAAACGGGAAACGAAATCGACCTCCCTGCCCGCCGCAGTGGCAATGACGCCAAGGCAGTCAAGCTCGGCCAGGGCGGAGAAATCGGGGGTCAGAGCCGCAACCTGGTCCTCGCTGTCGAAAACACAGAGATAGTCCCGGGCTTTATACACTGCCCCTGGAACAGCTCCCAGGCCGCGGACCAGGGTTTCAGGAAGAGGGGCGGGGGTTGCCGGCCGGGCCGGAAAATCCATGATAAAAAGATCGTTTCGTTTGCTGACCGTGAGGATGCCGCTTCGGGTGGCAAAGTGAAGCTGCCCGCCTGGGGTGTTCCCGGTTGCGTCAAGGATGAATGCGGCGGCCAGGGTTGCGTGGCCGCAGAGGTCTATTTCCAGCAGGGGCGAGAACCATCTCAGGGCAACGTTTCCTCCCCCGGGGGCGACAAAGGCTGTTTCCGGCAGGTTGTTCTCCGCCGCGATACGCTGCAGCAGGATGTCTTCCGGCCAGGACTCCAGCAGGCACACCCCCGCCGGGTTGCCGCCGAACACACGGTCGGTGAAGGCGTTAACGTGAAAATAGGGGATTCTCATGAAAAAAAATCATCCATGGCGCCTGCCTTGCCCGCAAACGGCGGGACCCGTTTATTTTTCCCTGTCGTGGTGATGGAGGTGCACGTCCCGCTGCGGATAGGGAATGGTGATTTGGTGTTCGTCAAAGGTCCGCTTTATTTTTTCCAGCAGATCAAAACGGACAGCCCAGTACTCCGCTGTCCTCACCCAGGGCCTGAGCACCAGGTTAACGCTTGAGTCGCCGAATTCGGCCAACGCCACGGTGGGAGCAGGATCGGCAAGGATCCGGCGGTCCTCCTGCACCAGCTGCAGCAGCAGGGCTTTGGCTTGAATCGGATCATCCTCATAACCGATGCCGATGACCAGGTCAATGCGGCGGGTGGGGTTGGCGTTGATGTTGGTAATGACATCACTGGTGATCATGCTGTTGGGAATGATCACTTTTTGATTGTCCCAGGTGTGAATGACGCTGTTGAATATGTCGATGCGCACCACCGTGCCGGATATGCCGGCCGCGGTAACGGCATCGCCGACCTTGAACGGATGGAAGAGGATGAGCATGACGCCGGAGGCGAAATTTGCCAGGGAATCCTTGAGGGCCAGGCCGACGGCCAGGCCGGCGGCGCCGAGAATGGCAAGAAAGGAGGTTGTCTTGATGCCGACCTGATCGGCGGCGGCCAGGGCGACGGCGATCAGGAGGGTATAATAGATGAGTTTTTCAAGAAAATGGACCAGGGTTGCATCCATTCCGGTCCGTTCCAGCGCCCGTTGAATCAGATAGGTAACCCATTTTGCCAGCCAGCGGCCGACAAGAAGGATAATCAACGCATAGAGAATGCTCGGGCCGGATGCCGTGATCCAGTCCCAGGCAATTTTCGTCACTTTGGCATACGTTTCCATGTATTTCCTTTAGTTGCGAAGCTTCCGGACCTACTCGGCTGAACCTATGATTCGGCCACGGAGCAGGCTTCTTCGGGACAGACGGATTCACAGGTATGGCAGCCGTGGCATTCGTCGTGGTGAAGAGGAGTGATCCTGCCTTCAATCATTGCATAGACCTCCCCGGGGCACGATTCCATGCAGGCGCCGCAATCGCTGCATTTTTGGCGGTCTATGGCCACGGTCCACATGGTCTGTTATTCCCATTCTATGGTGCTGGGCGGTTTGGACGAGATGTCGTACACGACCCGGTTGACCCCGTGCACCTCATTGATGATGCGGTTGGAGATCCTGCCCAGCAGGTCATAAGGAAGCTGCGACCAGTCAGCGGTCATGGCGTCGCGGCTGTCGACCGAGCGCAGGGCAACCACGTTTTCATATGTTCTGCCGTCGCCCATGACCCCGACGGTCTGGATGGGGAGAAGGACGGCGAATGATTGCCACACCTTACGGTACCAACCGGATTTTTTCATTTCCTCCAGGACAATGACATCGGCCTGCCGCAGAACATTGAGCCGTTCGGCGGTGATCTCGCCCATGATCCTGATGCCGAGGCCGGGACCGGGGAAGGGTTGGCGGTAGATCGCCTCCTCGGGAAGTCCCAGTTCCAGTCCCAGCTCCCGGACTTCGTCCTTGAACAGCTCCCGCAGCGGTTCAATCAGTTCCAGGTGCATCCGTTCCGGCAGGCCGCCGACATTATGATGGGACTTGATCGGTGCCTTGCCGTGAAAAACGACGGACTCGATGACATCGGGGTAGAGGGTGCCCTGGGCGAGAAATTTCACTTTGCCGAGCTTGCCGGCTTCCTCCTCGAAGATCTTGATGAACCCGTAGCCGATCCGCTTCCGCTTCTCCTCGGGGTCGGCGACGCCCCGCAGCTGTTCCAGGAAATAGGTGGTGGCGTCGATATCGATGACCTGCAGGTCCGTTTTCTGGCGGAAAAAGCGCAGAACGCTTTCCGATTCACCGGTCCGCATGAGGCCGTTGTTCACATAAATGCAGGTCAACTGGTCGCCCACGGCCCTGTTGACCAGGGCGGCGGTGACCGAGGAGTCGACCCCGCCCGAAAGGGCGCAGATGACCTTCTCGCCGCCCACCTTTTTCCTGATCTCCCGGACCGTGGCGTCAATGAACGAGTGCATGGTCCAGTCGGGATGACATTTGCAGAGGCCGAAAATGAAGTTGCGGAGCACGTCGTTGCCGATCAGGGTATGGACGACCTCGGGGTGAAACTGGACGGCGACAAACGGCTTCTGTTCATGGCGCAGGGCCGCGAACGGGGAGTGACCGCTGGTGGCCGTGGTCGTGAAGCCGGGGGCGGCCACCTCGATCCTGTCGCCGTGGCTCATCCAGACCTGATATTTTGTCGGCGCGGTTTCCATGCCGGCGAAAATGCCGCCGGTGTAGAGGATGGTGAGCTCCGCCTTGCCGAATTCCCGGTGCGCCGCCTTTTCGACCCGGCCGCCGAGCTGCTGCATCATCAGCTGGGCCCCGTAACAGATGCCGAGGACAGGGACGCCCAGGTCGAAAAGGGCCGGATCGCTGATGGGCGCATCATGATCATAGACGCTGGCCGGTCCGCCGGAGAGAACGATGCCCGAGGGCTGCATGGCCCGGAGCTGCCCGATGTCGATGTTGTAGGGGTGTATTTCGCTGTACACCTTCTGTTCGCGGATGCGGCGGGCGATGAGCTGGGTGGTTTGCGAGCCGAAGTCAAGGATGACGATTTTTTCAGAATGCTCAGACATGATAGCAGGCCCCGGAGGTAAGTTGGCGCATAAGGCGGCGGTTGTCAGGTTTTTCCCCCTGACGCCGGAAAATTCATTTACTGCCCTTCGGTTCGGTAGTTCGGCGCTTCCCTGGTGATGATGACATCATGCACATGCGACTCCCGCAGACCGGCAGGAGAAATGCGGACAAAACGGGCGCGTTTGTGCAGCTCCGCGATGGAGGATGCGCCCATATAGCCCATGCCGGAACGCAGGCCGCCCAGGAGTTGATACACCACTTCCGATATCGGCCCCCGATACGGCACTTTGCCCTCGATGCCTTCCGGCACCAGCTTGGAGGAGGATCCTTCCTGAAAATAGC
This sequence comes from Desulfobacteraceae bacterium, assembly GCA_022837185.1. Taxonomy (GTDB): domain Bacteria; phylum Desulfobacterota; class Desulfobulbia; order Desulfobulbales; family Desulfobulbaceae; genus UBA10518. The sequence continues at coordinate 12,102 of JALHJD010000029.1, read as the reverse complement.
GGTCGCTGCTTCCCAGGTTCATGGCGCCGAGCGACCCCATGCCCCGATAGCCTTTGTATTTCCGGCCCTGGAAAAGGAAGGTTTCGCCGGGCGTTTCATCGGTGCCGGCAAAGAGTGAGCCGATCATGACGGCATGGGCCCCGATGGCGATGGCCTTGCAGATGTCGCCGGAATATTTGATGCCGCCGTCGGCAATGACCGGGATCCCTTTTTTGCCGGCCTCGTCGACGCAGTTCTTCAGGGCGGTCAGCTGCGGGACCCCGACCCCGGCAACAATCCGCGTGGTGCAGATCGAGCCCGGTCCCACCCCGACCTTGATGCCGTTGGCCCCGGCCTTGATCAGATCCCTGGCCGCTTCGGCGGTGGCGATGTTGCCGGCGATGACGGGAAGGTCGGGCCAGGCGCTTTTTATTTTTTTCAGTGACCGGATAATGCCGGCGGAATGACCGTGGGCCGAATCGAGCACGACAACATCAACCTTGGCATGGACCAGGGCTTCGGTCCGCTCCATCAGGTCGCTGCTGACGCCGACCGCTCCGCCCACCAGCAGGCGGCCCATGCTGTCCTTGGCGGCATCGGGATATTTCTTGATCTTTTCTATGTCCTTGATGGTGATCAGTCCCTTAAGGTGGCCCTGGTCGTCGACCACCAGCAGCTTTTCGATGCGATGTTCGTGGAGCAGGGCCTTGGAATGCTCCAGGTCAATGCCGACCGGGGCGGTGACCAGGTTCTTGCTGGTCATGACGTCCTTGACGCGCAGATTTTCGTCCGAGACAAAGCGCAGGTCCCGGTTGGTAACGATGCCGACAAGTTTGTCGCCGCGCAGAACCGGCAGGCCGGAAATCTTGTAGTTGCGCATGATGGCCTGCACCTCGCCCACGCTCTGCTCTTCGGTGACCGTGACCGGATCGATGATCATGCCGGACTCGGATTTTTTGACCCGCTCAACCTCGATTGCCTGGTTTTCCTTGCTCATGTTTTTGTGGATGATGCCGATACCGCCTTCCCGGGCCATGGCAATGGCCGTCTGGTGCTCGGTGACGCTGTCCATTGCCGCGCTGACCAGGGGGGCGTTGAGGGTGACGGAATCAGTGAGCCTGGTTTCCAGGGAAACCTCGGACGGCAATACTTCCGAGGCACAGGGAACCAGGAGAACATCATCAAATGTATATGCAGGGGGGATATCCTTGTCGAACATGAACCTACCTCTTCATGGTTGGGGAATAACTGTTATTGCGGCGCAATGTAGCATGTTAGGGAATAAAAGAAAACGGTAAATACAACGGGGCGGGGTAGGCCGCGGGTTTGTCCGCCGCCGGCCGGATCGGAAAATTCCGGTGGATTTTCCGTACGTTTCCTGGTTAATTGTTCCATTTGATACTCAGGTGATATGTCATGGCAATGCTTCTGGAAATCAATCCGTATAACCCCCAGGCACGCCTTATTGCCCAGGTGATAGAGGTGTTGAGAAAAGGAGGGGTGATCTGTTATCCCACCGATACCATGTACGGTATCGGCTGCGATATATTCAACCAGAAAGCCGTCAAGCGCGTTTACCAGATTAAAAAAAGGCCGAAGCACAAGCCGTTCAGCTTCATGTGCTCGGACCTGAAAAATATCAGTGAGTACAGCCATGTCGGCAACACGGCCTACCGGTTGATGCGGAAATGCCTGCCCGGCCCCTATACGTTCGTCCTGCCGGGAACAAAACTGGTGCCGCGCATCATGCTCACCAAGCAGAAGACCGTCGGCATCCGTGTGCCGGACCACGCCATCAGCCTGGCCCTGGTGGAGGGGCTCGGCAATCCCATCCTCAACACCAGCGCCGTGCTGGAGTCAGGGGGCCGGCTCCCCCTGGACGGATACGATGTCAACGATCTGTTCTGCAACCAGGTTGACCTGATCATCGACGGCGGCCAGATCGTGCCGGCCCCGTCGACGGTCGTCTCCCTCATAGACGATCGCCCGGAAATTCTCCGTGAGGGAAAGGGCGACGTTTCCCTGTTCCGCTGAATCACTCCTCCATCACATCGAGCAGGCGGCCGCCGTACGGTTCCGCATCCCGGCGGTTCCGGGGTGCCGCACCGTGCACTCCACACTTTCACCTTTGGCCTCATGCCGCTGCCGCGGCGCTTTCGACAGCCATCCGGCGGTGGCTGTCCTGTCCCGATATGACCGGGACTGCAGTTTGTCGGACGGGCGACGATTCGCACCTCAGGCAGGTGCTTCCTGCCGGGCGAACCAATAAAAAAAACCGGCCAACACAAGGCTGACCGGTTGATCTGTCCGCGGCCGAAGAAGGGTCTCACTCCTTTTCGATGAGGGCCTCCTTGAGGGATTTACTCATGGTGAAGTGCAGGGTTTTCCGTTCGGAAATATTCATGATCCTGCCGGTTTTCGGATTTTTGGTGTTGCGCGGCCTGCGCGACCGGACGGAAAAACTGCCGAAACCCCTGATTTCAACCCGTCTGCCTTCGATCAACGCCTGAGAAATTTCTTCCAGGATGAGATCGACTGCCAGGGCTATGTCCTTTTTGTAATAGCCGTCGAGTTGTCCGGCAACTTTGTTTACCAGTTCACGTTTGAGCATAGTCTACGTCTACCTCTTGTTCATTGCGACCGCAGGCCGGTCACGTCCCGCCTGCGGTCATAGGGAGAAAAGAGTCAGTTTCCTGGATGAGGATGGGCAAAACCTTCCGGGCCGCCGGGCGGGGCCCGGTGGTCTATTATTTGGAGGGTTCCTCTCCGTTTTTGTCGTCCGCCGCCGCCTTCAGAAGGTCGCCGAAGGTGGAGGGCCCTGAAGAGGTCTGCTGTTTCTGCTCATACTCCTCCCGGGCCTTGCCCTCATCCCCTTCCAGCGCCTTCAGCGACAAGGCTATCTTGCGCTCTTCGGACGAAACGCTGATCACCATGGCCTTCAGCTTGTCGCCGACGGTGAACATGCCGACCGGGGTGTCGATCTTTTCCCTGCTGATTTCGGAAATATGAACCAGTCCCTCAATGCCCTCTTCCAACTGAACAAATATGCCGAAATCGGTGACATTGGTGATCGAGCCTTCGACGATGGAACCGGTGGGGTAGTTGTTGACCGCGGCAACCCATGGATCCGGCTCAAGCTGCTTGACGCCGAGGGAGAAGCGTTCATTTTCCTTGTCGATCTTCAGCACAACCGCCCGGATCGTTTCGCCCTTGGAGTATTTTTCCGAGGGATGCTTGATCCGTTCGGTCCAGGACAGGTCGGAGACATGGATCAGGCCGTCGATGCCTTCCTCGATGCCGATGAATACGCCGAAATCGGTGATATTTTTAATTTTGCCCTCGATAACCGAGCCGACGGGATAACTCTCCTCGACCACGTCCCAGGGGTTGGGCTGCAGTTGTTTCATGCCCAGAGAAATACGCTTGGTTTCGGCCTCGACCTTGAGGACCTTGATCTCGATTTCGTCGCCCACCGAAACCATTTTGGAAGGATGCCTCGGTTTTTTGGACCAGCTCATTTCGGAAATGTGCACCAGCCCTTCGACGCCTTCCTCGAGTTCGACGAACACGCCGTAATCGGTTATGGACACCACCTTGCCGGGGACCGTGGCGCCCACCGGGTATTTTTCCGGCACAGAGGCCCAGGGATCTTCCCGGAGCTGTTTGACGCCGAGGGACACCCGGTCGGAATCCTTGTCGTATTTGAGGACCTTGACTTGTATTTCATCCCCCACCTTGTACAGTTTCGAGGGATGGGAAACCCGGCCCCAGGACAGATCGGTGATATGGCAGAGGCCGTCCATGCCGCCCAGGTCGATGAACAGACCGTAATCGGTGATATTGGTGATGGCGCCGACGATTGTCTGCCCTTCTTCCAGGGTCGACCGCATCTTTTCCCGCAGCTTGGAGCGCTGTTCTTCAAGAATCGCCCGGCGGGAAATAACAACATTGTTGCGCTTCCGGTTGAATTTGAGAACCTTGAACTCGAAGATCTTGCCGATCAGGCTGTCAAGGTCCTTGACGGGCCGCAGATCGATCTGGGAATAGGGGAGAAAGGCCGGGACGCCGATGTCGACGGACATGCCGCCCTTGACCCGGCTTTCGATCCGGCCTTCGATGGTTTTGTCTTCTTCCTGGATGCGGGCGATTTTATCCCACACCTTGATGGCTATGGCTTTTTCGCGTGAAAGCTGAAGGCCGCCTTCATCCTTGCGGCGTTCGATAAAGACTTCAAACTGATCGCCGACCTTGATTTCCCGGTCGGGATCTTCATGGCGGAACTCGGCAAGAGGTATGTAGCTTTCCGCCTTGTCTCCCACATCCATGAGCAGCATATCGTGTTCGATGCCGACGACCGTGCCGATGGCGACTTCTCCGACGTTGATAACGGTGTTGTGGTCTTCCTGCTCAAAAAGTTCAGCAAAACTCATTTCTTCGCTGCCAGTGTTTTCCGCCGTTTTCACGGGCTGTGTTCCAGTGTTCGTCATGGGTTTTTTTTCCTTGGTGGACCGGTTTTGCCGGCCGTTACTGTGGTTAAAGGTTGACGTTGGGGTAATCCATCTCCAGCCGCCCTTCCTGCGGATGGCTGGTTAAGAAAAATTAATTAACAGAGTTGTCAGGTAAAAACAACTGTTTCATCCTGAAAATCTGTCTTTTTTCCGGGAAAAAGCGGAAATCGCGGCCGGGCGGAGTACCCTGATCAGCTTCTGCCGGCGGAAGTCAGTTCTTCCATAAAGGGGCCGAACAGTTCTTCATAGACGGGAATAGCCTTGCGCAAAGCCAGGTTCAGATTGAGGAGGTCTTTTTCGTTGACCACCAGGTTGGCGCTGTGGACCAGGGCCTGAAGGTAATAGAGGGTATGAAATTCGGGGCCGATGAGGATGTAAAAGATGTAGCGCCGCCTGGTCATGGCCAGGTTGCGCATGTATTGATGAAAAGTTGATTGTTCAAGGGCCGGTCCATCAAGCTGGGAGTGCTGGACGACGCAGGCAAAGTTGACAAACCGCATCCGCTCCATCGCCTCGCCGGCATCGGCGGCGGCAATCACCTGGTAGCCCACCGACTCGAGGGCCTCGCGGACGATGTCCCGCTGCTTGTGCTCGGGATACAGGACAAGGGCCATGGGCACATCTTCGAGTTTTTCGTCATCCTGGAGACGGCCCTCCTTCATCCAGGTCAAGTCGGGGGGTCCGGGAAGGATGACGGCCGCGGCGGGGTTCGCCTTCGGCTCGTTCCGGGCACCGAACACAATGGGTTTGCTGCAGGACGGACACCTGATGGTCAGCTTTTTGCCCGGCGTCAGGGCGGCCAGGGCTTTTTTCAGTTTTTCCTGCTGCGCCTCGCCGATGGTGAGGGGGCTCTGACAGTGGGGACAGGAAGTGATCATGTGCTGCTCCGGATTGCGTATGGGCCTCTGGGGCTGTTTCCCGGCGCCGCCGGCCCCGGGGACGGAGAAAGGGCCTGGACTCCCTAGAAGAAGGAGTCGTCGGTTTCCTCCTGCTCCATTTTCAGTTCGTCAATATCGGAGGTCTTTTCGCCCCTGGCCGATTTGACGGTATCGAGTCCGCGTTTGATTTCACTGCGATGGGAGCTGAAGGTAATGGCCGACTCCTCGGTGATCAGCCCCATTTCGTACAGTTCCAGCAGGTGCTGGTCAAAGGTGCGCATGTTGCTGGTCGAACCGGCCTTGATGACATTGTAAAAGGTTTTTTCCTCGGTTTCGCCGTTGATGATCAGGTCCTTGACGCGGAGGCTGGTGCAGAGGATTTCCATGGCCGCGATCCGCCCGCCGCCGATTTTGGGCAGCAGCCGCTGGCTGACGATCCAGCGGATGGTATCCGCCAGCCGGTTCCGTATCTGCGGCTGTTCGTCGTGTTCGAACATGCCCAGGATGCGGTTGACCGTCTGTCCGGCATCTATCGTATGCAGGGAGGAAAAAACCACGTGGCCGGTTTCGGCCGCGGTGAGGGCGATTTCGAGCGTTTCCCGGTCGCGGATCTCGCCGACCAGGATGACTTTCGGGGCCTGGCGCAGGGCGGCCCGCAGCCCGCTGGCGAACTGATCGAAGTCGTCGCCCAGTTCGCGCTGGTTGAAGGTCGCCACCTTGTGGGGATGGACATATTCGATGGGATCCTCCAGGGTGACGACGTGGACCGGACGTTCATCATTGATCTTGTTGAGGATGGCGGCCATGCTGGTTGTCTTGCCGGTACCGGTGGCGCCGGTGAAGAGAATCAGGCCGTTCCGCTCCCTGGCCATCAGGTTGAAGGCGTCGGGAAAATTGAACCCTTCGATGGTGGGCAGTTTGGTTTCAAGCTTGCGCAGGACGGCTGAGATATGCCCTTTCTGGTGAAAGATATTGACCCTGAACCGCGTTTCGTCATTGAGCGAATAGGAGAGGTCACAGGAGCCCCTGGTAATGAGATCCCTGAGCAGCCGCTGGTTGGCGCCGATCAGGTTGAGGGCGAACACCTCGGTCTGAAAGGGGGTCAGCTCCCTGATCGGCGGCGTGACGTCGACGGGCACCAGGACTCCGTCGCTCTCCACCTGCAGGGGCTTGCCGACCGTTATGTTCAGGTCGGACACCCGTTCATGCCTGTTGAGCATGGCGGTGATCCAGTAGTTGATTTCCTGCTGTTTCATGCCGGCATCCGTATAAGGTATTGACAGAGTTCTTCTTGTTGTACTATCTCTTACTGACGGCAAATTACAAGAAAAAAATGAATTTTCACCTTCAGCGGCAAGGAGGCGGACATATGGGCGTTCCATTACGCAGCAGCGTGACGACACAGGGCAGGAGAATGGCGGGAGCGCGGGCATTGTGGCGGGCCAACGGCATGACGGAGGAGCAGATCGGCCGGCCGATCATCGCCGTGGTCAATTCGTTCACCCAGATGGTGCCCGGCCATGTCCATCTGCATGAGGTCGGGCAGCGGGTCAAGCGGCTCATTGAAAAACAGGGATGTTTCGCCCCGGAGTTCAACACCATCGCCATTGACGACGGCATCGCCATGGGACACGACGGCATGCTCTATTCCCTTCCCTCCAGGGAATTGATCGCCGATTCGGTGGAATACATGTGCAACGCCCACAAGGTCGATGCCATGGTCTGCATTTCCAACTGCGACAAGATCACCCCCGGCATGCTGATGGCCGCCATGCGCCTCAATATCCCGGCGATATTCGTCTCGGGCGGCCCCATGGAGGCCGGTGTCATCCGCGAGAAGCGCTACGATCTGATCGACGCCATGGTCATGGCCGCCGACCCGGCTGTTTCGGATGAAGAGGTGGCGGAGGTCGAACAGGCGGCCTGCCCGACCTGCGGGTCATGCTCAGGCATGTTTACCGCCAATTCGATGAACTGCCTGAACGAGGCCATCGGTCTGGCCCTGCCGGGCAACGGCACGGTGGTGGCCACCCATGCCAACCGCTCGGCGCTTTTCGAGCAGGCGGCGCGCCGGATTGTCGCGATGTGCGAGGCCTGGTACGGCCGGGGCGACGCCTCGGTCCTGCCCCGCAGCATCGCCTCCCGGCCCGCCTTTGACAATGCCATGGCCCTGGATATCGCCATGGGCGGCTCAACCAACACGGTGCTGCACCTGCTGGCCATTGCCAATGAGGCGGGCGTCGACTTCACCATGGCGGACATCGACCGCTTGTCGAGAAAAATTCCCAACCTGTGCAAGGTCGCCCCCAGTTCGCCGTATCATGTCGAGGATGTCAACCGGGCCGGCGGCATTCTTGGCATTCTCGGCGAGCTGGACCGGGCCGGACTGGTGGACACCTCGGTTTTCCGGGCCGACGGCCTGACCCTGGCCCAGGCCCTGGAGCGCTACGACGTCATGCGGCCGACGGTCACCGAGGAGGCCCTCCTCCTGTACCGGAGCGCGCCGGCAGGGAAAGGGCGCAACCTGGTCATGGGTTCGCAGGTGACCATGTACAGCGAACTTGATCTCGACCGGGAATCAGGCTGTATCCGCGATGCCGCGCACTGCTACAGCAGGGAGGGGGGACTGGCGGTCCTCTACGGCAATATCGCCCGCAGCGGCAGCATTGTCAAGACGGCCGGGGTCGATCCCTCCCGGTTTCAGTTCAGCGGCACGGCCAGGGTCTATCATTCGCAGGAGGCCGCGTGCGAGGGGATCCTGGCCGGAAAGGTCAAAGCCGGCGATGTCGTTTTCATCCTTTTTGAAGGACCCAGGGGCGGGCCGGGAATGCAGGAGATGCTCTATCCCACCTCCTATCTCAAATCCATGCACCTGGGGGCCGAATGCGCCCTGGTGACCGACGGGCGGTTTTCCGGGGGGACGTCCGGCCTGTCCATCGGCCATGTCTCCCCGGAAGCGGCGGGCGGCGGCGCCATCGGGCTGGTTCGCGACGGTGATGCGGTGGAGATAGATATTCCCCGGCGCAAGCTTGAACTGCGCGTCGACGCCGAGGAGCTTGCCCGCCGGAGAAGCGCGGAGGAGGCCAAAGGGAAAAAGGCTTTCACCCCCGTGCGTGAGCGGGTCGTTTCCCCGGCCCTCAGGGCCTACGCCCATTTCGCCTCCTCGGCTGACCAGGGGGCGGTGCGCCGGCTGCCGTGACCGGCCGCCGGGCGGCATCCGCTCCGGATTGCCGGGGGCCGGCCCCGCGTGCATGGCAGCGCATCCGGAGCCGGGGTCCGCATAGTATTTCATTGGGGGTAAGAGAAGATGGCAAGAATATGTTTCCGGTGCAAGAGGCCTTTGCGGCCCCAGGAAGAGCAGCGCACGGAAAAGGTGGTAACCCACGGGTTATGCGCCAGGTGCACCCTTCATCTGGCCGATGATCTCCCCAGCGAGGTCAGGGACAGGCTGAACGATATTACCGAGCCGGTGCTGGTCCTGGACAGCCGGGGAGTTGTGCGGACGGCCAACGCCAGCGGTCAGAAGCTGCTGGGCAAGAACCTCGTCGATATCGAGGGGCATCCGGGGGGAGAAGTCTTCGGCTGCGCCTTTGCCAATCTGCCCAAGGGGTGCGGCCGCACCGACTACTGCCGGACATGCGCGATCAGGAACCTGGTGATGGACACCCTGGCCCATGGCAGGGGGTACACCAACGTGCCTGCCTTTCAAAATATTGAAACTCCCCATGGCAACCGCATCATGCGGTTCAATGTGTCAACGGAAAAAATCGACCACCAGATCCTGCTCCGCATCGATGATGTGACCGAAAGGGCGACGGCCTGAGACGCCGCCCGTCGGCCCGTCAATTCTCCGGTTGCACCATTTTGCCGGGATCCACCTGCCGGTCGAACTCCTCCGCCGTCAACAGGCCGAGCCGCAGGGCCGCCTCCTTGAGGGTTATGTTGTCGCTGTACGCCGTCTTGGCGATCAGGGCCGCCTTTTCATAGCCGACATGCTGATTGAGGGCCGTTACCAGCATCAGCGAATTATTGAGGTTGTGCGCTATTTTTTCCGGGACCGGCTCCATGCCCGCCGCGCAGTTGCTGTTGAACGAATGAATCACATCGGTGAGCAGCCGGGTGGACTGCAGGAAATTATGGATGATGACGGGCTTGAAGACGTTCAGTTCAAAATTGCCCTGGCTGGCACCAAAGGCCACCGCCGTGTCGTTGGCGAAGACCTGGCAGACGACCATGGTGACCGCCTCGGCCTGGGTGGGGTTGACCTTGCCGGGCATGATCGAGCTGCCCGGTTCATTGGCGGGGATGGTCAACTCGCCGATGCCGCAGCGGGGGCCGCTGGCCAGCCAGCGGATGTCGTTGGCTGTCTTCATCAGGTTGGCGGCCAGTGATTTCAGGGCGCCGCTCGTCCACACCAGGGCGTCGTGGGAGGTCAGGGCGTGGAACTTGTTTGGGGCCGACACAAACTTTCTGCCGGTCTGGCGGGATAGGTGTTCGGCGACCAGCGGCCCGAATCCGGCCGGAGCGTTGAGTCCGGTGCCGACGGCCGTCCCCCCTATGGCAAGGGCGCGCAGCGGTTCAAGGGAGCGGCTGATCTGGTCGCGGCTGTTGTCGAGCATGGCGGCCCAGCCGCTGATCTCCTGGCCGAGGGTCAGCGGGGTGGCATCCTGCAGGTGGGTCCGGCCGATCTTGATGATATGGCCGTACAGTTCGGCCTTGTGGTGCAGGGTTGCGGCCAGCGCCGCCACCGCCGGCAGAAGACGCTCTTCAATGTCCGTGACCGCCGCGACATGCATGGCCGTGGGAAAGGTGTCGTTGGAGCTTTGCGACATGTTGACGTGGTCATTGGGATGAATGGGCGGACTTTCGGGCATTTCTTCGACCCGCAGCAGGTTGGCCCGGTTGGCGATCACCTCGTTGAGATTCATGTTGGTCTGGGTGCCGCTGCCGGTCTGCCACACGGACAGGGGAAATTCTTCGTCGTGGCGTCCCGCCAGAATTTCGTCGCACACCCTGACGATGCACTGCGATCTTGCCTCGTCGAGTTTGCCGAAATGGTGATTGGCCGTGGCGCAGGCTTTTTTGAGCTGGGCAAAGGCGTAGATCAGCCTTTTGGGCATTTTTTCCCCGCCGATGCGGAAATTGTTCAAACTTCGCTGGGTCTGGGCGCCCCAGAGGTGTTCGGCGGGAACCCGGACTTCACCCATGGTGTCATGCTCGATGCGGTATTTCATGATGTTTCCGTTATGCTGGGGTTGACTTTCCGGCGGCGGGAAGAAAGGCCGCCGTCCGCTCCCGGGAGCGGGGGTTTCTCCTTGATGCGGCTCAGTGTATGCCAAAGGCCGTTCCATGTCAAACCGGACGGGCGGGAAGAAGCACCGGGTGAACTCCCCTCAGGGCTGCCAGGCGGTTTCCAGGAGCGCTGCGGTCTGGAGCGGAATGCGGGGGAGGGACGAAAAACCGGACAGAAGCTTGACGGTGGTGGAAAATCCATGTATTTTTGATGGCCGCCCACCATGGAGGTCCTGTGACAAGGGCAGACAATGGCAGCATGCCGACAAACGGAGGAGTGCCGGAGCGGTTGAACGGGACGGTCTCGAAAACCGTTGTGGGGGTAACTCCACCCAGGGTTCGAATCCCTGCTCCTCCGCCAAATTAACATTCAGTAAAGTCCGATAGTGTCCAGAAAACCCGCTCCAGAGAAAGGAAGCGGGTTTTTTTTGTCCGGTGCTGTCCGAAAAAATTTGTTGGTGTCCGCGCTGAACCGCCCTATTTCAATTCGCACAGTTTTTGTAAAACCGGTCAAACTCAGCCCGGAGGGCTGCAATACCCTTTTTTGACTTCCAATATCCGGCAATGATATAATAGGGACTGAAAAGCTACACTTGCCGAGAGGCAGGGTCGGAAAGCCACGGATCTTTAGAGACGGCCGGGTTGCCATGGATTTGGTGATCCGGCTTTTTTTATTCCCCCGGGAGCAAGAAGATTCATCTGGTCAGAGGGCATCGATATGGTGAAATTCTTTACTGTTCAGTTTCTTCTGATCCTCACAGTTCTTTGTTCCGGACAGGCCCGGGCCTGGAACAATTCCGGCCCGGCTTTTTCCATCTGGCCTGACACCGGGCAGACGACATGTTATGATGCCAGCTATAATGCCTTCGGCTATATCCTGGACCCCTGTCCAGCCGAGGGCCAGCCCTTGTACGGTCAGGATGCGCAGTACGCAGGTCCGGCCCGTTTCTACACCAAGCTGGACGGCTCGGACAACGCCCTGCCTGAATCCGCCGCTTCCTGGACCATGGTCCGGGACAATGTCACCGGCCTGATCTGGGAGGGAAAGCGGAACAGGGACAGCGTCCAGGACTACGCCAACCCGCATGACGCGGACAACACCTATACCTGGTGCGACACCAATCCTGCCGCCAACGGCGGCAATCCGGGCATTTGCGGCGCCAACGGCACCGAGGACTTTCTTGCCGCCCTCAACAACTCCGCCTATGGAGGATACACCGACTGGCGGCTGCCAACCATCAAGGAGTTGAAGACCCTGGTGGATCGCTCCCGCTTCAATCCCAGCATCAGTACTGCCTATTTTCCGAACAAGGTGCCGTCCCCTTACTGGTCGTCCACTACCAACGCCGGCTTTACGGACTCCGCGTGGCTCGTGCATTTCTACTACAGTACGGACGGAGCCTCCATTAAGTCGAACATCGCTTATGTGCGCGCGGTCCGCGGCG
>JALHJD010000028.1 GCA_022837185.1 Desulfobacteraceae bacterium | reverse complement strand
GGTCAAACCCTCTTTGTCCAGCCGAGCACGGAAGTGCCGATCCGGTCGGGGCAGGGAACGGACTACAAAATTCTCGCGGTGGTTCCGGACGGACTGGCGGTAACCGTTCTCGAGGAAGCCGGCTCATGGGTCAGGGTAAGAACCCAGGGGGGAACCGAGGGCTGGATGCTGAAAAGATACCTGAGCGCGGAACCTCCGCTTTCCGAACGCATGGCCGCTCTCAAGACCCGGAACGAGCAGCTGGAGCAGGAATATGACAAGGTCCGCCTGGAAATGGAGGAACTGACGACGGCATATTCCCAGAGTCAACAGGAACTCAACGCCTGTATTGCCGAGCGGGACGAAGTCCGCAGCAATTACCAGGGCCTGCGCACGGACACCGCCGATGTCATCGCCATCAAACAAAACCTGGATGAAACGGTCCGGGAAAACCAGCTTATCAAACAGCAACTGGCGGAGATTGAGGGGGAAAACAGGAAATTAGCGAAAAACACCTCGTTGAAATGGTTCCTGGCTGGCGGCCTCGTCCTGATCACGGGGTGGGTGCTCGGGTTGATCAGCGGCAAATCACGCCGCCGGAAATCAACCCTCTATTAGACAGGCCGGGCCGCCGAGCCCGCGCCGCAATCGTTCCGGCCGCCGTCCGGTCGTGCCCGAGAACGGGCTCCGGACGGGCGTTCTTCGTGGACTGCAATGCCGAGGGGACTATGTGTGACAAGGAAAAGCCGGATGCCAGAAAATTTGTTTCCAACCTCTCCGGCCCCATGCCGCTGAGGAGGAAAATTTATCTGTTCTTCAGGAACAACGCCGAAAAGATCCGCAAGGGCAAAAAATGCTGTGGGCACGCCGGGCAGCCCGGCTGCTGACAGTAGTGAATCCGCCCCGGTCGGCGCGGAACGCAGAAAAATACCTCCTCCCTCCGGTCAGTCCCGGCCAGAGGGTTCATCACGCCAGGGCACCTCGCTGGGCGAAGCCTCCTTCCATTCCCGGACGATCCTCCGGGCCTCGGCAAAATCCGCTTCCGCCACCCGGATCACCCCCCAGCCGTACCGGACCTGAAAAATACCGTCATACGCCGTATCGTGGAACGAGACCACCACTGCATCAATCCCGTGCTGCCGGAGAAGAGCGTGCAGCGCCTGGGCTTCCGCGGCATTGTCCGGCTTGATCAAATCTTTCATGCATGATCCCCCTTTGTCATCGGACTCCAGTCAATGCCCGCCTATTTCCGCAGTTCGCCGCCGCAGCGGCTGCAACGGCTCCCGCTGCCGAAGCTTATCCTGCCGCAGGATGCACAGCGGCGGGGCTCCGGTATCCAGCCCAACAGAGCGAAAACCACCACCACCGCACCGGTGACCACCGGCACCGGAGCAGTCGCTACTTCGCTGTCATAGGTGAAAAGCCCCATTGCCAGGGAAAACAGACCGACCCATAATGCAATCTTTCTCATGCTCATCTTTTCTCCCCCGAAAAACATGCAGTGGCCGGCCCCGGCGGACAGCGGCCGGTCAGGGGGGATTTTCCCCCGACGATTTCAACCATTGCCTCCCGGGAATTCCTGTTTACAATATGATACTATATTTCTGTCAAAGATGTACATGCCATACCCGGCACAATCATTCGGGTTCACCGAACCCGGACAACGGAGGGATCTCATGAAGCAATGCAGCCTGCACAACTTTACCGAAAGTCTTCGTCCCTGGCTGGACAATGAATATATCCGCAGCGTGACTATTGACCGGAATGGACTGGTCACCTTTACCTTCACGGACGGCATCCGGGATACCTACGAAATCACCGACTGCGATCGGCAGCAGGTCAGGAAGGTGTGCGCCGACCTTGCCGCCCGCGGCATTCCGGTGCAGGAAATATAAAACGCCGCCGCGGCCCGCCGGGACGGCGCCTGCAGGCCCCACCGGGAACATGATGGACACGGCGCCGACAAAAAAAACACAGCGAGGATGATTGCATGAAACTGAACCAGTATTTCGAGGAAAAAAAGGGCGTCGGCGTCATGGCCACCAGCAGTGCAAAAGGAGTAGTCGACGCCGCCGTCTATTCGCGGCCGCACGTGCTGAGCAGCGACGAGGTCGCCTTTATCATGCGCGACCATCTCACCCATCAAAATCTTCAGGAAAACAGACATGCCAATTATCTGTTTATCGAGGAGGGCGGGGGATATGCGGGTGTCAGACTCTTTCTGACCCGCATTGACGAAAGCACCGATGACAAGCTGATATCGTCCATGAGCCGGCGCTCCCTGAGCCCCGAAGAAGACAGGGCCAGGGGAGAGAAGTTCCTGGTGCGCTTCAAGGTCGACCGGGTCCTGAACCTGATCGGCGGCGAGGAGATCCGCCTCGACTGAACTCCCGGCTCTCCGCGTTTTCGACACGCGCGCCCACCGGATACCATGCTCTCTGTCGGCGGATTTCCCCCGGCACTGCAACGTGTTTGGCATCGACCGTTTTTCGGCGCCCGGGAGCGCTGCGGACAACCTCTTCCCCGCCCTGTCCGACTGGCGGGAAACCACAGAGCAAACAGGATAACACGATGACCGGCAACGGACTGGAAGCAGTACATCTTTCCAAATCATATACCATCGATTCCAGGCAGATCACGGTGCTGGACGATGTCAGCATCAAAGCCCATGCCGGTGAGTTCCTTGTCATCGAAGGAAAAAGCGGCAGCGGCAAATCGACGCTGCTCAGCCTCCTGTCGGGCCTGGACAAGCCGGACAACGGCAGGGTCGTTCTTGCCGGAACCGACATCACCGGCCTGAGCGAAGACGCCCTTGCCCCTTTTCGCAACCGGACCATGGGCTACGTTTTTCAGTCCTTCCACCTGGTCCCCTCCCTGACCGCCCTGGAAAATATCATGTTCCCGGCCGAGCTGAACGGAGACGGGCGGGCGGCTGCCAAGGCCCTGGAGCTGCTGCGCCGCGTCGACCTGGAACACAGAAAAAACAACTTCCCCCACCAGCTTTCCGGAGGGGAAAAACAGCGGGTGGCCATCTGCCGCGCCCTGGTGAACAGACCGCTAATCGTCTTCGCCGACGAACCGACCGGCAACCTCGATTCCGTCAACGGGGACATCATCCTGCAACTGCTCCTTGAACTGCGGCGGGAATTCAACACCACCCTGGTGATGGCCACCCACAGCAGGGAAATCGGCGCCGGCGCCGACCATGTCGTCCGTCTCCGCGACGGCAGAATACAAGCCCCGAGCGCGGGACACCCGGATAGATAAATGCCCCATTTCCGCTTCATCCTCAGGCAGATCGACACTTCCCGCAAACAGGGGATCATCTTTGTCCTCTGTGTCGCCCTGTCCCTGCTCATTCTGACCTCTTTGGGCGGCTTCAGCAGCAGTGTGCGCAGCTCCATGCTCAAGGACGCCAGGCAGCTGCACGCGGCCGACATCATCATCCATTCCCATTACCCCTTTTCCGAGCCGCTGGCGCGGGCGGTCAATTCCTACGAGGAACGGGGCATACTCCGCAGCGCCATGATCAACAAGTTCTACAGTATGGCCAGGAACCCGGCCCGGGATGCGTCCATCCTCAGCGACATAAAAATCGTTGAACCGGATTACCCCTTTTACGGCACGGTTAAACTGGCCTCCGGCCGCCAGTTCCGGGAAGTGCTGACTCCGGGGGCCATCGTCGTCGAGCGGAGTCTGCTGGAACGGCTGGGGGCGGACACCGGCGATGCGCTGCAGATCGGCTCGGCCACGCTGACCATCGCCGACGTGGTGCTGGAAGAGCCGGACCGGCCGGTCTCCTTTTTCTCCTTTGGACCGAGGATTTTCGTTGCCGCCGCCGATCTGGAAAAGCTGGACCTGATCCGGAAAGGGAGCCGCGTTCAGTATGACTGGCTCCTGCAGGTGCCCGATCCCGCCCTGATTGACCGGCTGGCCGGCGAACTCGAGGCCGCGGCGGTCGAGGGCCAGGAAAATGTCAGGACCTTCCGCACCGCCGATTCCAGGGTCAAAAGATTTTTTGAAAATTTCCTCTTCTTCCTCAACCTGATCGGCATCTTCACCCTGCTGCTTGCCGGCATCGGCATCCAGACCTCGCTGCAGGCCCTGCTGCGCGAAAACACCTACACCATCGCGATCATGAAGTCCCTTGGAGCAACCAGCCGCTTCATCCTGGCCCATTTTCTGTTCATGATCCTCATGCTCGGCGCCGCCGGGATCATTCTGGGCCTGGTCCTGAGCCACCTCCTGCAGCTCTCCTTTCCCGCCCTGTTTGCCGGCATCCTGCCCGCCGGCATCAGGTTGACCATCGCCTGGGATGCGGTTGCGGAAGGTCTCGTACTGGGCACCATTGTGGTCTGCCTGTTCTCCTCCCTGCCCCTCAACCGGGTCAAAAACCTGAAGCCCGCCTTCCTGTTCAGGAAGGACCTGGGACCGGCGGCAAAAGGCTTGGCCCATTACGGCGCGCTCGCCCTCATTGTCCTCTTTTTCGCCGGCCTGGTCATCTGGCAGTTGGAGGACGTGCGAATCGGACTCTATTTCCTGCTGGGAATCGGTATGCTGATCGGCTTCAACGTTGCCGCCGCGCAGGGATTCATCATCTTCCTGCGCAGGAAGTCTCCCCGCTCCCTGGCTGTGCGGCAGGCCTTCCGCGGCCTCTTCCGGCCCAACAACGCCACCCGGGCCATTCTCGTCACCCTCAGCGCGTCGCTGGCGGTCATTTTTGCGATATACCTCATCAATTACAACCTGCGGGCGACCTTTATCGACTCCTTCCCGCCGGACCTGCCCAACGCCTATTTCCTCGACATCCAGACTGACCAGAAAGAGGCGTTCAGCGAAATCCTGGACCTGCAGGCCGACTATTATCCGATCATCCGGGCCCGGCTCGCCACCATCAACAACATGCCAATCAACCGGGAAAGAGAACGGCAAAAAAGGCGGGACAACCTCGCCCGGGAATTCAACCTGACCTACAGGGATTACCTGCTGGAAGACGAGCAGATGCTGGCCGGGGACTCGCTCTTCGACGCCGGAGGCCGGGTAGCGGTCGGCCGGGGGGAGGTGCCGGTATCGGTGCTGGATACTGTGGCGGACATGGGGGATATGCGGATCGGCGACCTGCTCGAATTCTCCGTCCAGGGCATCCCTCTGAAAGCACGGATCACCAGCATTCGGACCAGGACCGAATCCGGGGTGCGGCCTTTTTTTTATTTCGTCTTCCAGGAAGAGGTGCTCCGCGAGGCCCCGCAAACCATTTTCAGTGCCGCCCGGATGGACCGGGACCGGCTGATCGAGGTGCAGAATGCGCTGGGTGAACAGCTGCCCAACATAAGTGTGATCGATGTCGGCAGCACCATCGAGGTCCTGGCCCGGATCATGCAGAAGATGTCCGTCATCGTCCAGTTTTTCACCGCATTCTCCATTCTTGCCGGGGTGCTGATTATCATCAGTTCGATCTTCGCCACCCGCCTGGCAAGGATCCGGGAAGCTGTCTATTTCAAGATTCTCGGCGCCAGGCCGGCCTTCGTCCTGCGGGTCTTCACCTTTGAAAACCTGGCGCTCGGCCTTTTCTGCGCCGTTGCCGCCAGCCTGGTTTCCCATGCCGGAAGCTGGATTGTCTGCACCCGTGTACTGGACATTCCCTACCGTCCCCTCATCGGCGCCACGGCCGGCATGGCGGCGGCAACCCTCCTGCTGGTTACCGGCGTCGGCCTGGGCTCCTCGATATCAATCCTGCGGCAGAAACCGATGGGTTTTCTGCGGGATGAAGAGTCGGAGTGACCGCCCGCCTGGATATCAGAAGACAGAAGCCAGTGAGTTTGCCGCTTCGCTGTCGGGTTTGAAAAAACCCTCACCCGGCCTCCGGCCACCCTCTCTCCCTGGAGAGGGAATTTAAACACCCTTCTCCCTGGGGGAGAAGGTGCCCCGCAGGGGCGGATGAGGGGAACGCCCTTCTGCGGCGGGAGATACCGCAAGGTTGGGCTGAGTTCGCGGACTTCGACTAAAAGCTGCGGGCAGACGTTTAAGGTTTTCAGTCACCCCATCTGATCCATGACAGGAAATAAAGAGGAACTGCGGATATGATAGATATCTCATCCATCACCGGAAGCCGCGGCAGGATGCTGCCCGCATTTGTTCTGCTGTTTTGTCTGCTGCTGCCGGGGTGCGATCGGCAGGAAGGTGGCGGCCCCCCCGGCAGGTCCGAACCGGAGCCGGAATACCAGGGAACCATCATCGCCGTCGGTGACAGTCTGACCGCCGGCCTGGGAATTGCCGAGGAGGATGCCTGGCCCGCCCTCCTGGCCCGAAAACTTGAGGGTGAAGGCTATAACTGGCAGGTGGTCAATGCCGGCATCAGCGGTGAAACCAGCAGCGGAGCGCTGGGCCGGATCAAATGGATCGCGGCGCAGCAGCCGGATGTCGTCATCCTTGAGACCGGCGCCAACGACGGTTTGCGGGGCATCCCCCCCTCGGTCATCAAGGAGAACATCGGCCGGGCGGTGCAGCAGTTGAAGGAAGCCGATATTACCGTGGTGCTGGCCGGCATGCAGATGGTTCAGAATCTCGGCCCGGATTATACCAGGGAATTCGCGGAAATTTACCCTGCCGTCGCCGGGGAGCAGGGCGTCATTTTCATTCCCTTCCTGCTCCAGGGTGTGGCCGGCGAGCCCGCGCTCAACCAGTCCGACACCATCCACCCCAACGAGGACGGCCACAAGATAATCGCCGAAACGATCTATCCTTACGTCCTTCAGGCCATCACCGCGCGGGGCAAGTCAAACTGAGCTGTTCACGCCCCGCCGCCGCGGTTAGTCTTCGAACCTGCCCAAGGGCCGGTTGAAGGTAAATTCGGCCGGATCCACCACCAGACTCTCCCAGACCTCATCGGTGTTGCCCCCCAAAGCCGCAAAAGGGACTGCGACGATGAATACAACCGAACCGGCAAGTGTGGCCACAACACCCAGCGGCCGTACGGCAACAAGGTCGACGAGGATCATTCCCGGGTCCGGTGCGGGGCCGGCAAAACGATCCTGTTCCCCTTCGTCAACCTCTGCGGAGAAGCCGGACAAGGGGCCCATTGTCAGCACCAGGACAATCAGGCAGACAACAACTGTTTTGCAATAACGCGGCATAAACTTCTCATTTCCAAGGTGACCACTGATGTTCTCAAAATGTATCGGCCGGTGCCAAATACCGGCACTGCCTTCCGCATTGTTGCTTTATAGCATTTCATAAAACTGAAAGCAATCAGGATAAGGCCGGCGCAGGGACGCATCCATCCGGGAAAATCGAACCGCCCCTTTCCGGATTTCCTTCCCGCTTAATATATGTATCCTGAAATGCCGGATTTGTCCGATAAAATCGGACGATCCCGGATGGATGACGAGCCCCGTTTCAGGACCGGCGATCCGCATTATGCCGCGCGGCCCCCCTGCCTGTTTTCCCCCAAGAAAAACCCAACGGTGGAACTCCCGGGTTTTGCCCATCATGTCAGATACTTCTTCGTGCGACGAGAATAAACTCTATTACTGGAAGGATACCCCCCGGAAGTATTGCCGCTCATGGCACATATTTTGCTGTTTCTCCCGCAAAATCAAAATCAAAAATCATCCTGAAGGCAAAAAGGGGGAACGAAAATGGAAAAAAAAACCGGATTGGTTCTGCTCGCGGCCGCCTCATCCCGCGGGAAGGGAAATGGGCACCATTTGCCTCCCATCGAGGACGAACTTGCTTTGGATCTCTGCGTCAGACGAATCCAGGCCGCCGGCATCACTGAGATGGTCGTGGTGGTCGGGCACGACGAGTCTTCCCCTGTGTCCATGCCGAAGGATCTCCCGGTGTCGACCGTCACCGTCAGTCCAACCCGGAAGGACGGTCAGGAAAACGGATCCGTTCGCGCGGGCATTGCCGCCCTGCCGGCCGGCATCACAGGGATAGTGATAGCCGCGCTCGACCAGCCGTTTGTTTTATCACCCACCTACGCACTGCTGGCAAACGTCCACCTGTACAGACCGGACCGCATACTGATGCCGACCTATCACGGCCGGGATGGCTTCCCCGTCCTTTTTCCCGTCTCTCTGTTCGGACCGGACTCAACTCCTGACCCCCCGGAGAGGCTTCTCAGCACCCACCGTGACAGGGTCGTGCGGCTGGGGGTCGAGGACCCGGGAATACTCAACAACATGGACTACGCAAACGAGTACAGTCCCATGGCTCAGTAAGCGTGCCCCCGCCCCGCGGTTCAATTGAGGGGCGCACTGGTCAGGCCCGGCAGGAACATGGGCCAGGGAAACCTGTAAAAGTTCGCGGTGCAGGAAACATCACCGACCAATGTTACCACCCCGTCCTCGCAATCCGCATCCCCGGACCAGCCGATGAAGCGGGAATTGTCAGCCGGCATGGCGGTCAACCTCACCAGGGTTGCATCCTGGTAGAATCCTTTGCACCCCGACCCGCAGTCGATCCCGGACGGGTAACTGGTCACCGTGCCGCTGCCGCTGCCGCCCAGTGCAATACTCAATGACCAGACGGCCGTCGTGCTGAATGCAACCTGGTTGCCGTACGCGGTCCCGACACTGTTGGTCGCATATGCCCGGGCAAAATATTGTGTCCCTGGTTCGAGACTGTTCAAAACGCTGACGAAAGCTCCTGTTCCAGGGCTTGCATCCACACAGTCGTCAAGTACGGTGGGCAACCCCTTTCGGTTCCAGCAGACGCCTCTTGCCATCACCGGGACACCGCCGTCCGAGGCCACGTGTCCTCCGGACAGGGCGGCAACAGCAGTAACACTGGAGGCGGCACTGGTTGTCAAGAGGGGAAGTCCGGGATCGATGGTGAGGATGCCGAACGCCGCTCCCGCATAGTTCGTATCATTGATATTGCCGACAACCACATATGTCCCCGGTGCGGAAGGGGGTATTCCGGAGCCGTCATAGGAAAGGTCAACCGTCAGGCCGGGAGGCGTCGTCCTGGCCGCGGCTGCCGTGGCAAAACCGTTGAAGGTGTGAACAAGGTTGTCCAGAGTGACGGCGGCCGGGGCCTTGCCGATGATCATGACGGCGGCGGCGGATCCCTGATAATTCGAATCCATGATCATGCCTTCGACAAGATAGATGCCCGCACCGACCGGGATTGTGGATGAACCGTTATACTGCATGTTCACCGCCAGCCCGGGTGGATTCGTGGTCACCGCTGCCTGCTTGCCGGCTCCGTCATAGATGTGGTCGAGGTCGTCCAGTACAAGAGAAGCCGCCGCCTTGCCGATGGTCATGATCCCCATGGCTGATCCCTGATAAACAGGATCAACGATGGTTGCCTCAATCAGATAAATGCCCGCCTCGGCCGGTGGTGCCGGGGAGCCGTTATAGACAAGATCAACCGACAGCCCGGTCGGAGAAGTGGTCGCCGTCACCCCTTTCGGCGTGCCGTCAAAGGTCTGGTTCAGACCGCCCAGCATTACCGTGGCCCTTTGCTTTTCATTGACCGGATCTTCAACGACAACCGGTATGGCCGCACTGGGGATGCCGTTGACAAAGACGGTTATCCTGGCAGGCCCGGCGGGAAAATCGACCAGGGGTTCGGCTGTGTATGCCGTTGCGTTGAAATACCGCGGCTGAAGCCAGCGCGCCTGTTCCCCCGCGCCGCTCCGGATCTGGATCAGAGGAAAATTGCCGGCCGAGCTGTTTGTTCCTCCCGAGGAAGCCTCGGTGTTGCCGGCCCCTCTGAAACCGGAGCCGGTCAGGGAAATGACCGCCGTAAGGGAAATCGGCGACGGCAAGGCATCCATCGAGGGCCGCCAGCCATTTGCATAGCCGGCTCCGCTTTCGTACAACTCCGCCCTGTTCTGCGGGAAAGTGTAACCAGTGATCCAGCCGGATCCCGCAATCAGAATCCTGCCGTCGAGAAGAGCCGTGGCGGTGGCGGACTCCCTGGTCATGACCAGGTCGGCGCCCGGGGACCAGGTGCCGGCCGCCGGATCGTACAACTCCGTGCTGGTGAGATATCCCGTATCCCCATAACCTCCCGCGATCAGGACGCGGCCGTCGGCAAGCAGAGCGGCGGAATGGATATGCCGGGCAGTCATGAGGGGGGCAGCGGCAGACCAGGTGTTGGATGCCGGATCAAAGAGCTCAGCGCCGGAAAGCGGACCTGTGCTGCCCATGCCGCCCGCAACCAGGACCCGGCCGTCGGCAAGCAGGATCATTTCATGCCAATACCTGCCCTCGGCAAGGCTCCCGGCCGAAGACCAGGCACCGGTGGCCGGGTCGTACAGCTCCGCGGATGAGAGCGAGCCGCTGCTGTTGTACCCTCCGGCAATCAGGACCCGGCCGTCGGCAAGCAGGGCTGCCGTGTGATGACGCCTGGCAACATTGAGGCTGCCGGCGGCGGACCAGGCATCGGCGGCGGGATCATACATTTCGCAGTCGGCAAAAAAACCTGCTTCCTCACCGTACCCCCCGGCAATCAGGACCCGGCCGTCAGCAAGCAGGGTTGCCGTGTGATGCCGCCTGGCCAGGTTGAGATCGGCGGCGGCGGACCAGGCGTCAATGGCAGGATCATAAAGGTCGACACTGGTTAAATTGGCAAAGTAATACCCTCCGGCAAACAGGACCCTGCCGTCGGCAAGCCTTGTGGCGGTATTGTAAAATCTCCCTCGGGCTTGGGCATCGGAAAGGAACCAGGCGCACCCGGTCTCATACAACTCCGTTCCATTGAGGGGCTCGCCGTCCACTCCTCCGGCAACCAGGACCCGGCCGTCGGCAAGCAGGGTGGAAGTGGCGTTCTTTCTGGAGGCGCCAAGCGTACCGGCAGGAGCCCAAGTTCCCGTGACCGGATCGTACACCTCGGTTTCCGCAAAGGAACTTTCATCCGCACCTCCCGCGACCAGCACCCGGCCGTCGGGCAGCAGGGCCGCCGTGTGGCTGTGCCGGGCCGCGCTCAGACTCCCGGTCGCCGACCAGCTCCCTGTGGCCGGATCGTACAACTCGGCGCCGGCGAGGGTGCTTCCGTTTCGTCCCCCGGCGACCAGCACCCGGCCGTCGGGCAGCAGGGTCGCCGTATGTCCATGCCGGGCAGCTGTCATGTTCCCGATGGCCGACCAGCTCCCTGTGGCCGGATCGTACAGTTCGGCGCCGGCGAGGGCGTTTCCATCTCTTCCCCCGGCGACCAGCACCCTGCCGTCGGACAGTAGGGTCGCCGTATGGCTGTAACGGGCAGTATTCAGATTTCCTGCTTCAAACCAGGCATCAGCGATGGGATCATACAGTTCGGTGCCGGCGAGAGCATTTCCATCTTCCCCTCCGGCGATCAATAAACGGCCATCGGTGAGCAGGGTTGCCGTATGATGCCGACGGGGCGCAGCAAGAGAGTGGGCCGCCGACCAGGAACCGGCGGCGGGATGGTACAACTCCGCGCTGCTGAGAAAATTCCCACTGCCGTACCCGCCTGCCACCAGTACCCGGCCGTTGGGCAGCAAGGTCGCTGTATGGTCTTGTCGGTTCGTGGTGAGGCCGCCTGTCGCCGACCAGGTATCGGATGCGGCATCATACAGTTCGGCGTGCTGGAGAGGTCCTGAACCACCGTTTCCTCCCGCAACCAGCACCCGACTGTCGGGCAGCAGGGTCGCAGTGTGAGCATACCGGGCAACCGCCAGGCTCCCGGCACCGGACCAGCCGGCGGCATTGAGCGAACCATGGGACAGCACAACAAACAGGATAAGGAATACAACAACTGCTTTCTTTTCATGCCAATGCAAAAAATCACACATTTCTCAATGACTCCTGCGCATCCGGTTATTTTCTCTGCCTGCCCTGCCAGGCAATGTCTTCAGCAGTTGATCCGCCGGGACCGGCTTTGCCCCTACACGGTCCTGTCCGCCAAAAGGACTGCCTCCCTTTCCGGGTTCCTCCTGTTGCCGATCCGTGCCGGACAAGGGGAAGAGTGCTCCACTTGCCTTTATTTGCCGGACTGACTTTGTTTCGGGAAAAAACGTAGACTAATCCAGCAGTTAGATGCAATATTCAAACCGCGGCCCTAAAAAAACAATAATTCTTTATAATTCCAAATTGTTATGAAGGAAATCCGTAGGCCTTGACCACGAATCAATCGGTAGAATCTGGGGATTTAACCAGAGCCGAATCGGGGATTTTCCCAAGGAATCCAGGGACGCTATTGACTAAGTTGACTTTTTCCCGGCCGGTTTCCCCGCCCTTGCTGCATGCCGGAAGACCGAGGACAGAAGACAGCACCCGGCTGCGCCGGGAGTTTGCAGTCGGCAGTTTGCAGTCGGCAGTTTGGGGATTGAAGCCTGGCGGCTTGTTTGAGTAAAGAGTCCCCTCACCCGGCCTTCGGCCACCCTCTCCCCCTGGAGAAGGGATTGCAAAAAACACCCTTCTTCCTGAGGAGGTAAGCGAACGAAATGAGACTCCGGGAAGGTGCCCCGCAGGGACGGATGAGAGGACTTCCCACTGAGTTTGCAATCGGCAGCGGGCGGCCTGGAGTTTGAAGCTGGCGGCTTGTTGGCGCGAAGAACCTGACAGGCTCACAATCTACAGCCTGAAAAGCTGATGGCTGATTTCGATGCGATCATTTTGGCGGTCATCGCATAAACTGTTCATAAATTGCGATAAATTATACTATAATTAACACGGTAGACATTCGCCCGTCCGGAGACATTGATGAAAAAGATACTCCTTTTTACCTGTCTTATTGCGACATGTCTGGCTGCCTGTTTCGTCCGTGCCGGACAAGCAGGCGGGTCCGCTCCCGCGGGAAAGGAAGCCCAACAGGACCGGCAGGGGGAGGATGAATGGTTCGACCATGTCCAGCAAACTACCTCGTCGACCTTGCTGGCCACGTCAAGATGGCTGGATGACTTTTTTGACGACGCCCGTTTCGTCGAGGAGGAGAACAAGAGCCGAGCCAGGGTGAAGCTGACCACTATTTACGATGAAGATGACGGGTTTGATTTTCGGCCACGATTGAATATTCGTATTCATCTCCCCAATTTATCGGAACAGCTCCATCTTCTTCTTTTCGCCTCCGAGGATGAAAAGCCTGAAGTCCAAACGAGAGCAGGCTCAAGAATCGTTGAAGAAAGTGATGACAGGGAGGCCTCGGCGGCCCTGCAGTATTTTTTGCGGGAAACCGAGAAATACAATATTTCCTTTACCGGCGGTCTCTCCTTTGAGTATTTCTACGGCGGCATCAGGTATCGGTATGAAAAGGAGGTCGGTCCCTGGCAGGGCCGATTCATAACACTGTTGCGCTACTACACCGATGACGGCTGGGAAAACCTGAATTCTCTTGATTTTGATCGCGAATGGACGGAAAAATGGTTTACCCGGGCGACAGCCCAACTGGATTGGTACGAGGACCGGAACGAGCTTCCCTTTTCCTTGATGTTCAGGCTCTATCAGTTGCTGGGCCCCGAAAAGGTCTTTTCCTATGAATGGGAAAACCATTTCGCCAGCGCCAAGCAGGGCGAGTTGACCGATCTGTGGCTGCTGCTCCGATACCGGCAGCAGTTTCTCCGGCGCTGGCTGTTTTATGAGATTTCCCCGCGGGTGAATTTCCCCAGGGACGATGACTGGAATCCCAACTATGGTCTTCTTTTCAGAATTGAATTGATATTCGGTTTTACCGGAATATAGCCGGGTGGCCCCGCTGGCTGCTTTCGGCCGCCCCTCGTCCGGGGTCGGGGCCGGGGTCACTCCCTGCGCAGCACATAAAATACATACCCCCAGCAACCCCCCGAACTGCCGAATATCTGTATTTTCTCCAGCATGGCCGCCGCGTATTCTCTGACGGTCCTGTCGGGATGGCCGAGAAGCTCCCGGGCACGGGGCTCCAGTACGTCGTAATAGCCCTCCATCCATGCCACCGCGGGCAGGGTGTACGTTGCAAGGACGCTGTAGCCCGCATCCCGGGCCGCGGACCGGTTATCGCCGACTGTTTGCATCTCCGGATACGTCCGGCCGAAATAGCGCCGCACCACCGCCGGAATATCACCGCCCAGCCAGGAACGTTCGCTGACAACCGCAAACCCGTGCCGCGCCAGGGCGGCATGCCATGTTTGGAGGGCATGGGAAAAGCCGATGTGCCAGGCCGCCCCTTCCGACCAGAGCAGGTCAATCCCCCGGAAAACCATCGGAATGTCACCCATGTCCATGCAATGCACGCGGACGAGGTGCCCGATCCCGCGCTCTTTGGCCCTCTGCGCAAGGGTTGCCAGAAACGGCGCGTAGGAATCGATCCCATGCACCCGCACCTGCAGCCGCCCGGCCAACGCCAGGGTCTGCCGCCCCCAGCCGCATCCGGCGTCAACGATCAGCCGACGCGACCGCCTGGGGAGCAGGTCCAGGACGTTCAGCGTGTCGATATCGCTTCCCGGCCCAAGCTTTTCCATGCCGCCGAAAAACAGGTCAATCGGGTGCTCCCGGGTCAACATCGTCGAGTTTTTTTCTTCACTGGAAACGGATAGGCAGGGGAGAAGCCCTGAAAACCGGAACCGGTGCCGGTGGTTCCTTACTCCTTTTGTTTCCCGCCTTTATCCTTATAGAGGGAAAAAGGGGCCGGCAGCAGAAAGAGCAGCGCGGCGAAAGGAGCGAACGTCGGGCCGATCTCGCCCAGGCTGCTGATAAAAAGGTTGTCGGTCCGGATGGAAGGGATGACGTATTTGAGGCCAACATAGGCGATAATGGCCAACAGGACGGACAGCCACCATGGAATAAGGAAGATGATGTCGAAAATGGAGCTGTTCCGCCGCACCACGGCCAGACCGGAGGGTATCGGGCTGTCCCCTGTTTACTTACAAAGCCACGGGCTCTCGGAGCAAAGCATGTCCAGGCTTCTTTTGCCAGCCTCATTGTCCTGAGCGGCAGCCTTCGACCACCATTCAAAGGCCTTGCTCTTGTCCTGCTCCACCCCCTGGCCCGTATAGTACATGGCGCCGAGAATCACCTGGGCGTCGGCATATCCCTGTTCGGCTGATTTTGTGTACCATTCCAAGGCCTTGTCGTAATTCTGCTCTACTCCTTCACCATTTTTGTACAGAGCGCCAAGCTTGAACTGCGCCTCGGCCTCTCCCTGTTCGGCCCGTTGCTTTACATCTTCCACCGTGCTTTTCCCTGTTGAAGTATCCATATCGCTGTCCGTCTTGAGGTTGTTGGCATTGTTTCCGGCTGTTTCGTTTTCAAGGCTGATTTCCGGGGGATGGTTCCGACTGTCGGCCTGCTCAGGCTCTGTATCCCCGCCGCCCCCATGGGAAACCGCAACAGCGAAGAAAAGGAGAATACCAATGAGCACAATGCCCCGACCCGGACCGGATTTCATCTTTTTCCCCCGTACCTGTGGCCGGGATGTACACCCCCGCCGATGTTCATGATTCCGGACAGGATTGACAAGGACGGGAGCCGGAGGAGTTCCCCACCGGCCGCCCCTGTTTCCGGGGCCCCTGCCTTCACCCCCGGCCAGTTCCGCTCCGTCCCGGGATGGATCAGACAAACGGCCTGCCCACCTATTGTTCCTTCAGCGTGATCAGATTGTTGACCTTTTCCACCCCTCGGACGGAGAAGGCGATTTCTTCCGCCTTGTCGATCTGTTCCCGGGTATCCACCGCTCCGGTCAGGGTCACCTCGCCGGAAAAGGTCTTGACGGAAATGGAGATGCCTTCCAAAACCTTGTTGGCCAGCAGGGCGGTCTTAACCTGGGTGGTGATGGTTGCGTCGTCCACCACTTCGCCGGCGCTCCTGCCGGCAGGAGTATAGCAGGAAACGAGCAGCAGGGAAAGGAGCGAAACGGCAACGGCAGCGACAAGACATCTCGATCTGTTCAACATGGCGGCACCTCCTTCAAAAGGATAGATGATCACCTGCACCGGCAGGCTGCGTCAGAACACATCCTGGTTTGATCATATACCAATTTTTTCCGGCAAACAAGCCGGGATGATGCCACCCTGCTCTCCTGGGGGCAATCTATAGCCCCGCAGCCTTCTGCTGGTTTTTCGCTTCCGGTTCCTTGCCCTTCTCTGTCGGTTTTTCCATGCCCTGTTCACCTTTCCCGGGCTGCTCCTTTCCCGCGGAACCAGGCGCCGCCGCGTCCTCACTGTCCCTGGGCCGCAGGTCTTCCTTGCCCCCCGGGGCTCCGCCGGTCTTGACCTCCGATTGATCGGACTTGATACCCGGCTGCTCCGGTGATATTACCGAATGCTTCTGCTCCTTTTCCACCGGCTGACCGGGACGGGTACCGGCCTGTCCCGGCGCCTTCTCCCCTTGTCCCGGCGCCTTCGCCTTCTGCTCCGGGGCTCTCACCGTCTGCCGCCCGGCCGATTCGCCTGGTCCTCCGACCTGCCCGCCTTTTGCATGCCCCACTTTCAAAAATTCGCTGTCCGACGGTTTAAGCAGAGAGGCATCACTGGTGCAGAGGGACTGCGCCCCTTCTGCCAGGTGCAAGTACACTGCCTTATAGCTGTCGGTCATCCGGGTGAACAATTCCGACGTCTTCTTGAAATGATCATTGACCCTGGTCCGGTATGTTTCCATGTCCTTGCGGGCCGCGGACAATTCGCTCTCCAGTTCCCTGATGCGTCGCTTGTCGGCGCTGATCCGCGTTCCGATGAATATCCCCAAACCGGCAAAGATTATCAGGCCGGCAATTATAATAAAAATGATCATTTCCCAATTCACCTCGGTCATGTTGCTCACCTCTCCTTGCAGAAGTTCTCCTGGCCTGCCGGCGCGGCGCGCCTGACACCGTCGGGAACGGGGCTGCATAAACCCCAAGCCGCTCTTTCCGGAGAGTGAACACCGGCGGCGTAGTGCGGAAACAGTCCGCCCGGCGCGGGATGAAACCGCTGCCCGCCGGGGTCATTTCCCTTTCTTGAGGTTGATTTCGCTCCGCCTTTGGTTGATAATTAATCATATACCGGCTTTTTTTGCATGGTAATTAGAAACGGGCGGACCGGTTTGTCTCCGGCCCGTCCCTGGAGACAATTTCAGCGATGGCGGGAACATTATGATTTCATCCCAGATGGTGTCTGTCGCTCTCGTATTTCCCGGCAGCCTGTTCATACTCGCGTCCCTGGTCAAGGGCAAGGAGATGAGCAGGGACGTTCCCCGGGAGCTTCGCGGCAAATGGTCCGCCCTCACCGCCCTGATGCTCTTTTTCCTGGCGGGTTATACAGGCTTTATCCTGATCCAGCTCCGGGATATCGTTTTTCCCCTGGAATTGCTGAGCAGCGCGGTATTTCTCGCCGGCTCCGTTTATGTCTTTCTGGTCATACGGCTCACCGGCGTCACTGTCGGCCGTTTCAGGGACAGTGAGAAGCGGATAAGAGAGGTCAACCAGGCACTGGTCGCCAAAAACGCGGAACTGGAGCAGGAAATTGCCGCCCGCGCCAATGCCGAGGAGGCAGCACGAACCAGACTCCGCCATGTCCAGATCCTCCATACCATCGACCTGATGATCACCTCCAATCTCGACCTGAAGGCCACCATGTCGATCTTTCTCGAACAGATCGTCCCCCAGCTCGAGGTCGACGCCGCCGCGGTCCTGCTCCTCAATCAGGACACCCAGACCCTGGAATACGGCGCGGGCATCGGTTTCACTTCTCCCTCCATCGAGGACACGAGCATCCGGCTCGGCACAGGCTGCGCCGGCATCGCCGCCCTGGAGCGGCGCATCATTCAGATCGACGACATCACCAGACCGGAAGCCGCCTTTGTCCGGCCCGCCCTTGCCGCCGAAGAAAAATTCTGCGGCTACTGCGCCATTCCGCTCATCGCCAAGGGTCAGGTCAAGGGGGTGCTGGAAATTTTCCGCCGCGGCAAGCCGGTCTCCAGCCGGGAACAGCTCGAATTCCTCCAGGCCCTGGCGGTCCAGGCCGCCATCGCCATCGACAATGCCACCCTGTTCAACGACCTGCAGAAATCCAATGCCGAACTGATACTGGCCTATGATTCGACCATCGAAGGGTGGGCCCATGCCCTGGAACTGCGCGACCGGGAAACCGAAGGCCACACCCGGCGGGTCACGGAACTGACCGTCGGGATTGCCCGCATCTACGGCATGAGCGAGAAGGAAATCGTCCATGTCCGGCGCGGCGCCATTCTCCACGACATAGGCAAGATGGGTGTCCCCGATTCCGTGCTCATGAAGGAAGGCCCCCTGACCCCCGAGGAAGAGGAAATAATGCGCCGCCATCCGGTCTCCGCCTTTGAAATGCT
>JALHJD010000329.1 GCA_022837185.1 Desulfobacteraceae bacterium | reverse complement strand
GTTCGCACCAGCGTTTTGACTACACCGTCATCGGCGCTCCGGTAAATGTCGCCCAGCGCATCGCGTCCTCTTCCCCGGCGGGCGGCATTCATGTTACCCGGGAAGTGATGGAGGATGTGCGGGAGGATTTTGCCCTCTCCGAAGTAGGCTCCATGCGGCTCCGCGGGGTCCATAAACTGATTCCGGTCTATTCCGTCGACCGGGAGAAATTATTCTTCGTCTGAACGGCATGGCGCGGGGAGCCTGTCCGGAGCGGGCGATCCGCCGGGGCAGAGGGGCTATTCTTCCCGATGCTTCTGCAGGTAGGGATGGGAAACGGAATTCCAGAGGTCGTCCCTTTCCGACTGCTTTTTCTGCATGACCTTCTCGAGCCGCTGCACCAGTTCCCCTTCCGGGCCCGTCAGGAATTCGACCCCCATTCTGAATACCTTGATTTCGTCGAGGACATACGGACCCATCCAGACCGGCATGGCCGGCATGGTAAAATTGACGAGGTCCGGGGGGATGTTGATGCGCAGGAGGAGGTAGTTGGCTTCCTCCTTCAGGGTGGAGTGGAAGACATGGTATGTTTTCAGGAGCACCTGCGTCATCAGCAGGCAGGCGCCATGCCGGGAGATGTCGATGATTCTTCCGGAAAAGGGACCGGCAACGACTTTGTTGTCCGGGCCGGAAACAGCGGAAAGGGTAATGGGCAGAAAATCAGCGAACCGTTTAGAACGACGGAGTTCGGTTATCATGGTGTCTCATTCCCTTCACGGCCGTGCCGCCCCCCTTCCCGTGCATGAAAAAGCAATGCGGGATTCGCTGCTGCGCACCCTCGGCAGGGCCGGGCCCGGTTTGAGGAGTCCGGGGAGGCAGCGGCGGCAAGAAGTCAAATTCTTGTTGCGCATTTGACTATACTCTTTTTTCCGGCGGATGGAAACAGAAACGATGGGGAATTTTCCGCCGACCAGGATATACGGTTGCGCTTCCATTGATGAAATCCCTCATGGATACGATGTTTCGGGCCGGTCCCCGCCGGATGGATTATTGTATTTTCAACTGCTCAACAACCGTTCCGCCATGCATGGGCGGGAGTGAGAAATTGCCCCCCGCCGGCAGGGAAAGACAGGTTCGACGGAAGATACCCTTGAAAAGGAATTGCATCATGGTAAATTAGTGCTGTTGTGATGCATGAAAAAAACTGCTGTCCCGTTAAGTAATTTTTCCCGGTTCGCAGATATTTTTCAAAGTGAAGCACCCTGCCGCCCGCCGCTGCGGATTGCCGAGGGAAGGCGGGGGAAATGTTTTTGACGACAAGGAGTCTTTGATGCAGCTGCATCAGCCCGATCTGTTCAGACAGTTCTGTTTCGTGGACGGGAGGTGGATTGGCGCCGCCAGCGGCGAAACCATCGAGGTGCGCAATCCCGCCAGCGGCGAAATCATCGGCCGGGTGCCTGCTTGCGGCCGGGAGGAAACCCGGACCGCGGTCCGGGCGGCGGAGAAATCATATCCCCTGTGGCGCCGGCTGACCGCCAGGGAGAGGGCGCGGATAATGCGGCGCTGGTATGATCTGATCATCCGGCACCAGGAGGACCTGGCGGTTATCATGACCATGGAGCAGGGCAAGCCGCTGGCCGAATCACGGAGCGAGATCGCCTATGCGGCATCGTTCGTGGAATGGTTTGCCGAAGAGGGCAAGAGGGTCTACGGCGACACGATCCCCATGGGACAGCCCGGCAAGCGGATAATAGTCCTGAAAGAGCCCGTCGGGGTCTGCGCCGCGATAACTCCGTGGAATTTTCCCTCGGCGATGATCACCAGGAAAGCCGCTCCCGCTCTCGCTGCCGGCTGTACGGTTGTCGTCAAGCCGGCGGCCCGGACCCCCTTTTCGGCCCTGGCCCTTGCCCGCCTTGGTGAGGAAGCCGGCTTCCCGGCGGGGGTCTTCAACGTTGTCTGCGGTCCGGCGGCTGAGATCGGCGCGGAATTGACCGAAAATCCGGTTGTCCGCAAGCTCAGTTTCACCGGCTCCACCGAAATCGGCAAGAAGCTGATGCAGGCCTGCGCCGCGACGGTCAAGCGGGTTTCCCTGGAACTCGGCGGGCATGCCCCCTTCATCGTCTTTGATGACGCCGACATTGACACGGCGGTTGCCGAGGCGATGGCCTCCAAGTACAGGAACAGCGGCCAGACGTGTGTCTGCGCCAACCGGCTGATCATCCAGAAGACCATTTACCGGGAGTTTGCCGACAGGCTGGTGCGGGCCGTGACAACGCAGCTCAAGGTGGGGGCCGGCTTTGAGGAGGGGGTGAACCAGGGGCCGCTGATCGATTTGCAGGCGGTCAGGAAGGTTGAGGAGCAGATAAGGGATGCGGTGGACAAGGGAGCCACCATAGCCTGCGGCGGCAAGCGGGTGGAGGGTGCCGGCTTCTTTTTTGAACCGACCGTCCTCCTGGACGTAACCCCGGAGATGAAAATCAGCCG
>JALHJD010000027.1 GCA_022837185.1 Desulfobacteraceae bacterium | reverse complement strand
TTCCTTGATTTCTTCTCGCTTGTTCAGTCGTTTACCGCAGCGTCATAGCCACGCCCTGCTGCTGCCAGCTGTGCAGCTGGTCAAGCAGGGAGACGACCGAGATGTTCATTAAATCTATAAATGGTTGCGGCTTGAGACCGATCCAGAAAACGAACAGCAGAAACGGTGCCAGGGTGATAATTTCCCGAAAATTCAGGTCCACCAGGTAGGACTGGTCGGGATTGTTGGTTCCCCCCCAGACGACCCGCTGCAGCAGGCGCAGCATATAGGCGGCCGCCAGGACCGCTCCGGGTATTGCCGCCAGGGCAAGGGGGATGTTGTCCCTGAATGTCCCCGCCAGAACGAGAAACTCGCCGATGAATGAATTGGTGCCCGGGAAGCCGAAAGATGACAGGGAGAAAAAGGCGAGGAAGGTGACATACCAGGGCATGTATTTGCCGACGCCTGCCGCGACGGCCAGTTCCCGGGAGTGGGTCCGCTCGTAG
This sequence comes from Desulfobacteraceae bacterium, assembly GCA_022837185.1. Classification (GTDB taxonomy): domain Bacteria; phylum Desulfobacterota; class Desulfobulbia; order Desulfobulbales; family Desulfobulbaceae; genus UBA10518. The sequence continues at coordinate 17,818 of JALHJD010000027.1, read as the reverse complement.
ATCATGCCCACGCAGAGGAACAGGGCGCCGGTGGTGACGCCGTGGTTGATCATCTGCATGATGGCGCCCTGCAGTCCCTGGGGATTGAGAATAAAGATTCCCAGGGTGACGAAACCCATGTGGCCGACACTGGAGTAGGCGATGAGCTTTTTCATGTCGTTCTGAGCCAGGGCGGTAAAGCCGCCGTACAGGATGCCGGCGATGGACAGCCACAGAATATAGGGCGCGAGGAGAAAGGTGGCGTCCGGGGTGATGGGCAGGCAGAAGCGGAGAAAACCGTAGGTCCCCATTTTCAGCAGGATGCTGGCCAGGATGACCGAACCGGCGGTCGGCGCTTCAACATGGGCGGCCGGCAGCCATGTATGGAACGGAAACATGGGCACCTTGATGGCAAAGGCGAGGAAGAAGGCAAGGAAAGCAAGCACCTGGAAGGTGATCGTATAGTTCTGCCACATCATCGCCGGGATGAAGAAGGTGCCGTTTTCCAGGTACAGCGCGATGATGGCGACCAGCAGCAGCAGGGAGCCGACCAGGGTGTAGAGGAAGAACTTGATGGATGCGTAGATCTTGCGCGGCCCGCCCCAGATGGCGATCAGCAGGTACATGGGGATGAGCATGAACTCCCAGAGAATGTAGAAGAGGACAAAATCGAGGGCGACAAAGACACCGATCATGGACGTTTCCATGATCAGGAGGCAGATCATGAAGGGGGTCACCCTTTTCTGGATGTATCGCCAGGAAGCCAGCACGCAGAACGGCATGATAAGCGTCGTCAGCATCACCAGCAGGATCGAGATACCGTCAACGCCGAGGATGTAGCTGATATTGAAGCGGGGAATCCAGTTGTGGGCCTCGACAAACTGAAACTTGGCGGTGGAGGAGTCAAAGCCGCTCACCAGCGGTATGGAGAAGAGGGCCGTGATGGAGGTGACGGCCAGCGTCCAGTACCGGGCAAAAGAGTCGCCGGAAAAAAAGAGCATGACCACTGCTCCGGCCAGTGGGAAGAAAATCAGGAAACTGAGCAGGGGAAATCCCTCGTTGATGATCAGGTTATCCATTCCCTATGATCCCTTTATGAGAGTTGAAAGAGTACATACGCTATCAGTATCAGAGCGGCGAAGGTGGCGGAAAAATAAATGGTGTACTGAATCTGTCCGAACTGCACCGCCCGGACCCGGCCGCCGATGGCCCTGACACACTTTGCGATCCCGTCGACGACACCGTCGATGCCGTGCCAGTCGAACCAGCTCCAGAAGCGGGAGATGACCATCAACGGACCCAGGCCGACAACCCGGTAGGCTTCCCCCCAGGCCGTGTCAAACCATTGCAGGGGATGTTTGGCAATCCACAGGAAAAGGGAGCCGCCCTTACGGTAGAACCAGTCCATGTCCAGGCAGATCCTGTCTTCCGGCTCCAGGTAGCGGCGCAGCAGGAAAAAGGCCACGGAGGCGAAACCCAGCAGCTGCAGCGTCTCGGAAATCAGATAGCCGTTGTAGGGATTGTAGCTGACCGGATGGGGCAGGAGTCCGTACAGCACGACGGGCGCGCTGCCGACGGCTATGCAGAGAAAGGCGCTGGTCGCCATGGCCATCTGCATGTTCCAGGGGGGGTCCCCCGCCTTTTCCCAGGTTTCGGCGGCGCAGTTGTTCTTGCCGAAGAACAGGTAATAGGGCAGCTTCAGACCGTTATACATGAAGGTGCCGGTGGCGCCGAACATAAGGAGCCAGGAGGCCCAGTTCACATGCGCTTCATAGCCGGCGCTGATGATCATTCCCTTACTGGCAAAGGCGGCAAAGAACGGCGCCGCGGAAATGGACAGGCAGCCGATGATCGTGAAAATCATGGTGGCCGGCATTTTCCGGTACAGCCCTCCCAGTTCGGTGAACTTGGTCCTGCCCGTCATGTACAGGACCGAGCCGGCGCCCATGAAGAGCAGGCCTTTGTAGAGGATGTGGGCCACGGCGTGCGCGGAGGCGCCGTTGATGGCCAGTTCGGTGCCGATGCCGATGGCGGCGACCATGTAGCCGACCTGGCTGACGATGGACCAGGCCAGCAGCTTGCGGATGTCGTTTTCCATCACCGCATAGATCACGCCGTACAGGGCCATGACCACCCCGAGCAGGATCAGGATGTCAAAGCCGGCGAAACCCCGGGCGAGGGTATAGACGGCGGTCTTGGTGGTGAAGGCGCACATGAAGACGGAACCGTTGAACGAGGCCTCGGAGTAGGCGTCCGGCAGCCAGGAGTGGAGCGGGACGACAGCCGCGTTCAGGCCGAAGCCCAGCATGATCAGCCAGGTGTACAGTTCAGGGTTCTTGACATCCATCAGGGTGAAGGCGATATCGCCCACCGCCTGGTAGCGGAGCATGATGCCGGCGAGGAGAATGATGCCGCCGATGGTATGGATGAGCAGGTAGCGGTACCCGGCGGCCAGGGATTTTTCGCCCCGCCGGAACCAGATGAGAAAGGTGGAGGAAAAGGCCATCATTTCCCAGAATAGAAAGAGGCTCAGGTAATCGCCGCTGTAGATGGTGCCCAGGGAGCCGGCGACGTAGAACCAGGCGGCGATGTGTTCCTTGGCGTTGTCAACATGCAGGGAGTAGAGGGTGCCGACCACGGCCATCAGGGCCATGATCAGGGCAAAAATAGTGGACAGCCTGTCCACCCGGCCGAAGACCAGTTGCCAGTCCATGAACTGGTAGATGCCGAACTGACCGCTCATGGAGCTGTTGCCGACGACAGCGGCCAGGGACAGCAGGGGCACCAGGAAAAGATACGGCTTGCGCAGCGGTCCCCGCACAAAGGGCAGGATAAGGGCGCCGATGATCAGGATCAGGGCGGGATGGGTAAAGCAGTTAGTCATGGTTATCCCCCCGTCTATGCGTGTTCAGGAGAGGTTGTCTTGGGAGAGCCCGACTCCTCGTCTTCCGCAGGTGAATCATAGTAATCCTCGCGGGTCATGATGCCGGAATGACCGTACCAGCGGGCAAAGCCGATGATGGCGGCGGCCGCGGCAAAGCCGAAGATCGACCAGAAGAACGGTATGTACTGCTCCGCCCAGGAGTGGGCGTGGCTCTTGTCCACGTACAGGCTGTGCGCCATCACCAGGGCAAGAATACCGTAGCAGGTCCAGACGACCGTTTTGATTCGTTCGCTCAGGTACTCGATCAACTTGTTCATCCTGTCACCGCCTTGACAAATTGCATCATAAAGTTGGGGTAGATCCCGATGATGACCGAGACGGTCACCGCGATCAGAATCGGTATCAGCATGGAGAGCGGGGCTTCCCGAATGCCCGCGGCGGCGCCTTCCGGCCTTCTGCCGAAAAAGGCCTTGAAAGTGACCGGGGCGAAATATCCGACATTCAGTACCGTCGAGGCAATGAGAATCAGCAGTATGCCGATCTGGTGGGCCTCCATGGAGCCGACCAGCAGGTACCATTTGCTGACGAACCCGGCCACCGGCGGGGCGCCGATCATCGACAGCGAGGCGACGGCAAAGGCGCCGAAGGTAAAGGGCATGGTCCGGCCCAGGCCGCTCATCTCGGAGATATTTTTCTTGTGCGCCGCAACGTAAATGGCGCCGGCGCAGAAGAACAGGGTGATTTTGGAGAAGGCGTGGTTGACGATGTGAATCAGGCCGCCGTCAATGGCATGGGGCGTCAGCAGGGCGACCCCGAGGATGATGTACGACAGCTGGCTGACCGTGGAATAGGCCAGCCGCGCTTTCAGGTTGTCCTTGCTCAGGGCGATGACCGAGGCCATGATGATGGTGAAGCCGACGAAATAGGCGGTGGGTATGCCGAGGTTGAGCGCGGTCATCGTATCGACCCCGAAGACGTAGAGCATGGTCCTGGTTGTGCAGAATACTCCGACCTTGACCACGGCCACGGCATGGAGCAGGGCGGAGACCGGGGTCGGGGCGACCATGGCGCCGGGAAGCCAGTGATGGAACGGCATGACGCCGTTTTTGGCGAAGCCGAAAATACAGAAGACATAGAGCATGATGACGATCCACGCCTTGACGTCCCCGGGGATCATGCCGGTGAAGATATTGTGGGGGAAGTCGAGGGTGCCGGCCAGGACGTAAATGAGAATCATGGCGGGCAGCAGGAAAAGCTTGGCGGTGGTGGTCAGATAGACGATGTACTTTTTGCCGCCTTCGTAGCCCTCTTCATCCTGATGGTGTGCAACCAGGGGGTAGGTGCAGACCGAGACGATTTCGTAGAACAGGTACATGGTGAAGAGGTTGTCCGACAGGGCCACGCCGATGGCCCCGAAGATGGCCAGGGCGAAACAGGCGTTGAAGCGGGTCTGGGCGTGTTCCTGCAGCCCCCGCATGTAGCCCATGGAATAGAACACGGCGATCACCCACAGCGAGGAGGCGACGAGGGCGAAGATCATCGAAAAGCCGTCGGCCCGCAGGGTGATGGACAAGCCGGGCAGAAGCTGAAAGAGCGTATAGACGAATGTTGTGCCGGAGGTGATCGCCGGCGTAAACGACAGCACCAGCAGGAAGAGCAGGGCCGAGGAGGAAAACGAGACGAATTCCCTGAGGTTGGGATGGTTTTTCAGGGTCATCACAACCACGCTGCCGAACAGCGGGATGATGACCGCCAGGAGCAGGTTGGAGTTCGTTACGATATTGGCTGTGCTGGAAACTGGGTCCATATTCTTCCTCTCGGGTTACCCTTGGAGATCGACCAGATCTTCCGTATCGATGCTTTTATAGTTTCGGTACACGGCAACGACAATACTGACGGCGATGGCTGCTTCCGCCGCGGCGATGGCCATGATGAACAGGGTGAAAATCTGTCCGACCGCCGGGTCGGGAGCCAGAAACCTGTTGAAGGCCATGAAGTTGACGGATGAACCGGCCAGAACCAGTTCCGAGGCAATCAACATGCCGATCAGGGTTCTGCGGGCCACAAGGCCGTAGATTCCGAATCCGAACAGCAGGGCGCCGAGGACCAGGTACGTTCCGAGGCAGTTGTAGAGGTTGAGGATTGTCATACTCTGCTCCTTCCCCTTCGTGCCAGCACCAGGGCTCCGATAATGGCAAGAAGGAGGACGATGGAAATCAGTTCAAAGACCAGGGAATAGGTTGTCAGAAATGCCATGCCCACATGCTCGATGCTTCCCGTTTCCTGGCGGGGAAAAGCGTGCCATTCGGTTTTGAGGCCCAGGATGGAGAGAGCGGCGAAGAAGATGACGCCGGTGCTGAAGCCGATGGGCCCGGCCAGGACGCCCCCCCGGTAGGTGCCTTTATGGCTTTCCGGGCTGGCCATCATCACCGCAAAGGCGATCAGGATGCTGACCGCGCCGACGTAGATGAGCATCTGCATCATGGCGACAAAGGGACTCAGCAGAAAGTAGTAGACCCCGGCCACCCCGGTAAAGGCCACGGCGAGCCCGGCGACGCAGCGAACGAGACGTTTGGAGGTTGTGGCAACGGCCGCGCCGAAAATGACAATGGTGATGGTCAACAGAAAAATGAGGCCGACAAATCCCTCGGCCGAGAAAAGAGAAGGGCTGGCTGCCGGCTGACAGAATAGGGTCTGCATCAGCGTTTTTCCTCCAGTCGTTTGACAAGGTCAAATATATAGTCGCTCTTGTTGGTGCTTGCCAGGTTGTATTCCTTGGAAAACTGAATGGCGTTGAAGTTGCAGCTTTCCACGCAGGAGCCGCAGAGACTGCACTTGGTAAAATCGAGAATATACTTGGTCAGGACCTTTTTTTTGGAGCCTTCCGGCTTTTCACCTTCAACCGTTATGCACGAGGAGGGGCAGGCGCGCTGACACATGCCGCAGACCACGCAGTTGCTCCCGCCGGTCTCTTCGTTCCTGGTCAGCTCGATGTGCCCGCGGAACCGTTCCTTCATGACCGGAACGAAATGGGGGTACTGCTCGGTGATCACCGGTTTGAAAAATTCCGGCCCCGTGACCTTGAGGCCGATGAAGAGGCTCTTGGTGCCGTACAGTATATCGCGCCAATATTCGTTCATATCAGAATACCTTCAATCTTGATGAAAACGGCCGTCAACAGGAGTATGGCCAGCGAGAAGGGGATCAGGATTTTCCAGGACAGGTTGAGGAGCTTGTAGATCTGGGTCCTGGGATAGGTCCACCGGATCCAGATAAAGATAAAAATCAGCAGGTAGATTTTCAGCACGAACCAGAGGACCCCGGAGGGAATGAAGGGCAGCGGTGAATCCCAGCCGCCGAAGAAAAGAACCGCCGTCAGGCAGGCGCCGACAACGATGTTCAGGTACTCCCCCATCATGAAGAGGCCGAACCCCATGGAGCCGTACTCGGTCATGTGGCCGGCGACGAGTTCGCTTTCCGCTTCGGCCATGTCAAAGGGCGCCCGGTTGGTCTCGGCGACCGAACAGGTAAAAAAGATGAGGAAGGAAATCGGCATGATGACCGCCTGGGCTATGGACTGGCCGGCGATGGGAAAAATATACCAGTTCCAGAAGCCGCCCTGCTGCTGGAGGGCGATCTCTTCAAGGTTCATCGAGCCGCTGAGCATGACGATGGTAATCACGGTGACCAGCATCGGGATTTCATAGGCGACGTTCTGGGAGACCGAGCGGGCGGCGGAAATCAGGGAGTACTTGTTATTGGAGGCCCAGCCGCCGAGCAGGATGGCCATCATGCCGATGGAGGCCAGGGCGAAGATCAGCAGCACCGAAAGTTCGATGGGGCGGGCATGCACGGTGGCGGAAAAGGGAATGGCGACCATCGAGGTGATGGCCGGGATCATGGCCAGGACAGGGGCGACACGGAAAAGAATGCCGTCCACCCCCTGGGGCACCAGCAACTGCTTGGTCATCAGTTTGATGCCGTCGGCCAGGGGCTGCAGCAGGCCGAAGGGACCCACTTCCTTGGGGCCGATCCGCCGCTGGATATGCCCCGCTCCTTTCCGCTCGCACCAGCCGAGCCAGGCGGCGTTGACACCGGCAAACGCCATTACGCCAATCAGATAGAGAATCGGGCGCCAGATGCTTGTATCCATGAGTTTTTCCTTATCGATCGATTTCGGGAATGACCAGGTCCAGGCTGCCCATCACCGCCAGGGCATCGGCCAGCAGCATGCCCTCCGCGATTTCGCCGAAGAGGCTCAGATTGGAGAAGCAGGGCGATCGCAGCTTAAGGCGGTAGGGTTTCTTGTCTCCGTCGCAGATCAAACGGCAGCTGAAGGTCCCCTTGGCGGCCTCGACGGCCGCGTAGCAGTCTCCGGCAGGCGGTTTCAACGTTTTCGGCACCTTGGCCTGCACGGGGCCCCCGGGCAGTTTGTCCAGGCACTGTTCGATGATGCGCAGGGACTGTTCGATTTCATCCATTCTGACCATGTAGCGGGCCATGCTGTCCCCTTCCGGATAATGGGGAATGTCAAAATCGAGTTCCGGGTAGATTGAATAGGGCTCGTTCTTGCGCACGTCGTACTCGATGCCGGATCCCCTGAGCACCGGACCGGTGGCGCCGTATTTGCGGCAGACTTCCGGACTGATGTGGCCGATGTCCCTGAGCCGCTTGATCAGAATGATGTTGCCGGTGACCAGGTCATGATACAGAGAGGGCATCCGGGAGCGCAGCCGCTTGATGAACTCGCGGGTCCCGGTGGTGAATTCATCATCGATGTCATTGTACACGCCGCCGAACCGGTAGTAGCAGTAGGTCAGGCGGGAACCGGTGACATGTTCGAGCAGATCGAGAATCTTTTCGCGGTCGTCGAAGGCGTACAGCAGGGGGGTGAAGCCGCCGAGGTCGAGAAGAAAGGCGCCCCACCACAGGAGGTGGCTGGATATGCGGTTGAGCTCAACGGTTATGGTCCTGATGTATTCCGCCCTCTCGGGGACCTCGATGCCGGCGGCCCGCTCCACGGCCATGCAGTACCCCTGGTTGAAGGACAGGGCGGACAGGTAGTCCATGCGCGGCGTGTTGGGCATGAACTGGGCGAAGGTGCCGTTCTCGGCCATTTTTTCATGCATTCGATGAATATAGCCCAGCACCGGTTCAGCCTCGACGATATACTCGCCGTCCATGGTCAGCTTGACCCGGAGAACACCGTGGGTGGCCGGATGCTGGGGGCCGAGATTGAGGACGAAGGTTTCGTCCGGGGTGCAGAGTATCGGTTCGGTCATGGAGTAAAATCCTTCAAGAGTGGATGATAATCGGCGTCTTCAGGCAGCAGGATAGGAACCAGGTAGGGGTGGCCGATGAACTTGATGCCGAAAAAATCGTGGGTTTCACGCTCGTGCCAGTTGGCGCCGGGGCAGATATCCGAAACAGTGGGAATTTCAGGTGCGGACCGGGGCAGCCGGACCCGGACGACCACCCGGCAGAGCGGGCCGTCGGTGCGGGTGAAGTCGTAGTCGACCTCCATCTGCTCTTCCTTGATCCAGTCCACTCCGGTGACGGATTCCAGGAAAAAACCGGCATCGGTGAGCAGCTGCGCCGTTTCCACCACCTGGTCCGGAGAGCAGAGCACGTCGAGGTGCACCCCGCGGGCCCTGTAGTCCCTGACCAGGATCCCCGGGGAGCGCTGGCCTTCCGGCTCGATGGAGACGGGCGGATCACCCTCGGGGTCCATTTCCGGGACCGGCTCCTCCTCGGCCTCGGCCGTCTCTTCGGCGGGGGGAGATTCGGGGGGCAGCGCCTCTTCGGGGGCCTTCTCCCCGGCTTCGGTTTTCTCTCCCGCTTTCTCCGCGGCCTTGGCAGCCGCCTTGGCCTTGGCTGCTGCTTCCGCCTCGGCTTTGGCCCTGGCGTCGGCTAGGATTTTGTTCCAGGCGGCAACCTCGGCCTCGGCCTCGGTCGCTTTCTGTTCGGGGAACAGCTCAAGAAGAGCCCATTTGGTTTCACGTATAATGCTCATGGATCCACCCTGTTCAGGTTGGCTCGACCCGCGGCCACCGTCGCTTGCCGGTTATTTTTTCCTCGAGAACGAGGATCCCCTCGATGAGGGCTTCGGGCCGGGGCGGGCAGCCGGGGATGTAGACATCCACGGGAATGATCTGGTCTGCGCCCTCGACAACGTTGTAATTGCATTCGACCTTGAAGGGACCGCCGGAGATGGCGCAGTTGCCCATGGCGATGACCCACTTGGGTTCGGACATCTGGTCATACAGGGTCTTGACCGCCGGGGCCATTTTTTTGGTGATGGTCCCGGCCACGATCATGATATCCGACTGGCGGGGGGAGGGGCGGAAGACTTCGGCGCCGAACCGGGCCAGGTCGAAGCGACCAGCTCCGGCGGCCATCATTTCAATGGCGCAGCAGGCGAGACCGAACGTCATGGGCCAGAGCGAATTTGCCCGGCCGAGCCCCAGCAGTTTGTCCAGTGATGCGAACTGGACTATTGATGTCGGTATTTTTTCCGTTCCCACATGAACACTCCTTTCACCCATGCATAGATCACGGCCAGAGACAGGATGCCGACGAAAATCAGCACCTCGATCAGATCGCGGACCCCAAACTCGGGGCTGTTGTAGGCAACAGCCACCGGAAACAAAAACAGAACATCTACGTCGAAAGCCAGAAAAATAAGAGCATAGAGGTAATAGACAATACCGAAGCGAATCCAGGCGTCACCGATGGGCACCATGCCGCATTCGATGAACTGTCCTGTTTTGCCGGCGACATTGCGGGTGTGGGAGGTGGGAGCAAGAAGCTTGGCGATGATGATGGGACCTATACCGAACGAGAGGGCTCCGACGAGAAAGATTGCAACGTAGATGATATTCGTCAGGGTCTGCTGATCCATGTTGCTTCTCCAATGTGAAAGGAGGTGACGGCACTGGCCGTCAAAATTGACAGTACATTAATGAAATTAAAACCTCTTTGTCAACCGGAAATGAAGCTTCATTCATTTTTTCCATTGGAATAACCACAACGTAGAGGTCCGGGGGGCGACTGCAGGGGACGCCCGCGGGCCTGATCGTCGGCGATCGGGTCGTGGAGGAAGGTAGCGTCCGGCCTCGCTCAGCTTAACCGCCCCAGGGCGTCCTTGATCCGCTGCATTCCCTCCTGGATGATTTCCAGGGAGGTGGCGAAGGAAAAACGGATGAATGCATCGGCGCCGAACGCGGCCCCCGGCACGCTGGCGACTTTTGCTTCGTCGAGGAAATAGTCGGCGAGGGCAACGGAATCACCGATGACCTTGCCCTGGAACGATCGGCCGTAATAGGCGGAGAAGTTGGGAAAAACGTAAAAAGCCCCCCTGGGGTTGACGCAGGTGACCCCGGGGATGGACCGCAGGTCCTCGACAAAGAAGTCCCGGCGGGGGAGAAAGGCCTGCCGCATGGTCAGGGGGAAGTCCTGGGGGCCGGTCAGGGCGGCGAGAGCTGCGTATTGGGCCGGAGCGCAGGGGTTGGAGGTGGACTGGCTCTGGATCTTGTTCATCGCCTTGATGACATGCCCGGGTCCGGCGCAGTAGCCGATGCGCCACCCGGTCATGGCGAAGGACTTGGAGACCCCGTTCAGAACCACTGTCTGCTCCGCGAGCCGGGGGTCGACATCGAGGATGTGGGGAAGCCGGGAATCCAGATAGGTGATGGTTTCGTAGATATCATCGGTGACGACCAGCCAGCCCCTTTCCAGGGCCATCCGCCCGACCGCCTCCAGGGAGCGCCCGGAGAACAGGCAACCGGCGGGGTTGGAAGGGCTGTTGATGACGATCATCCTGGTCCGGGCGGTGGCGTAGCGGTCGAGGATGTCCGGATCGAGGTCGAAGTCGTCCTCCTCGCGCAGCGGCACGCTGACCGGGACCCCGCCGGCCAGCTGCACCATCGGTGGGTAGGACACCCAGTAGGGCGCCGGAATCAGTACTTCGTCGCCGGGGTTGATCACCGCCTGGAAAATATTGTACAGGCCGTGCTTGCCGCCGCAGCAGACCTGGATCTGCTCGGGGGAGTAGTCCCAGCCATGGTCCGCCTGGAACCGGGCGGCTATCGCCTTGCGCAGTTCAGGGATGCCGGGAACGGCGGTATATCTCGTGTGGCCGTCGTCGATCGCCTTTTTGCCCGCCTCGCAGATATGCAGCGGCGTGTCGAAGTCCGGTTCTCCGACGCTGAAGTTGAGAATGTCGGCGCCGGCGGCCTTCAGGGCCTTGGCCTTGGCGTTGACGGCAAGGGTCGGTGACGGGGCGATCTGGGTTACCCGGCTGGCAAGGGCGATGACGTCAGGCATGGTGTTTCCTTTTTGAGTTGGCAGAATGCATGAAAGTTGTTTGCCGCAGTACCGTTTCTGCTGTACATGGTTCGGGAGGATTTGGCAATATCAAAGTAACGCCGGGGTCAACCCGCCGACGGTGACGGAGGCGCGATTGCCGCTGTCCGGAAGCATACCTTTGCAAACAGGAGGATGTGGCCATGGAGTATTCCTATTCAATCGTCCCGATAACGGACGAGGATCGTGAACCGGTCATGAACATATTCAATTATTACGTCGAGAATTCCTTTGCGGCGTATCCGGAAGAACGACTCCCCGGCGAGGCCTTCGACCTGCTGCGGCAGATGTCGAAAGGGCTGCCGGCGGCGTCGGTACGGGCTCGGGATGGAGGGGTTGTCGGCTTCGGCATGCTGCGGACGCACAATCCGTGTCCGGCTTTTGCCCGGACCGCGGAGGTAACATCTTTCCTCCGCCCGGACTGGACGGGGAAAGGGGTGGGGAAGGCGGTCCTTGCCTTTCTTGAAAAGGGGGCCCGGGAGGGGGGCATAACCAATCTCCTCGCCTCCATCTCGTCGCTCAATCCGGGAAGCATCGCCTTTCACGCCCGAAACGGCTTCGTCCATTGCGGCCGGTTCATCGGCGTGGGATACAAACTGGGGCGGGACTTCGATACGGTCTGGATGCAGAAAAAACTCTGACGGCGAGCCGTCAGGCTTCAAGCCTCAGACTGCAAACTGCCGACTGCCGACTCCCGGCGCAGCCGGGCGTCACTGCTCCCTGTATACCGGGCAGGGACGCGCCGGGTCATAGTTGCGGTAGATCGGGTCCCGGATATCCTCATGACAGGGGAGGCACAGCCCGACCCGCAGGATGCGTCGGAGTTCCTCGCCGTTGAAGGGCCGCAGGCTGTCCCGTGAACCGTGCTGCAGCGGCGTGCCGTCGATGGTGACGAAGGTGTCGAGCCCCACCGTCCCGCCGGGCAGGGTGTCGATCCCCCGGTCGACCGGGTAAAACTTCCACTCGCCGTTTTCCCTGGACACGGTTCCTTCCCCGAGGCCGACGGTTTTGGGCGAGGCGTGACAGTCCCGGCAGGTCCGCCCCTTGGTCTGGGTGGTGTGCGGATTGATGGCGGCCATGGTGAAACGGTTGAATCCGCCTTTGATGTTCCCCTCTTCGTCGATGAGCGTCACCACGTCCTGGCAGCCCGGGGTGACGATGACCACCTCGTCATTCCATACCGCCAGCATGGGCTTCTCGTAGCGGAGGTAGGAACGGCCTTCCTCCCACCAGCCGGGGGTTTCTTCCAGGGTCAGCTTGTCCAGGTGGGTTTCTCCCGCATCCCGCTTGACGTGACAGCCGTAGCATTGCGGCACCCAGGTTGAATGGCAGGATTCGCAGGTCAACCGCTTGTGGCCCGGGTACAGGCAGGCATCCTCCCTGGGCAGGTTCAGGGGCCGTTCCTTGCCGTCATTCTTGCCCATCAGCACGTACCGGTCTCCCTTTTGGACAATATTGTTTGCCTGCATGTTTTTGCGGGTGGTGCCGGGGTCGGCGGAATGGCACATTTCACAGCTGATTTCAAGCTGTTCCTCGTAATGGGCGTACCTGGTGCCGTCGCCCATGATCTCGTCCCTGGTATGGCAGTCGATGCAGCTCATGCCCTTTTGGTGATGGACGTCCTCGGCGATTTCCAGGTAAAAACGGTCTCCGGCCAGCCGCCTGGAAGAGTGGGTTCCGTTTTCGTAGGGAGTGCCGTAGCCTTCGGACTCGTACTTGCCGACATAGGACAGGCCGATCCGGCCGCTGCGGTTATGACAGCGGATGCAGTTGTCCTCGGAGATTTTCTTGGTGATCAGCGGGTGGGGCTTTTTGCCGTCCGCGTCAGCCACGTAGTCGGATCGGTCAAACGAAGTGACCGTGGTCAGGGAGGCTCCCTCGGGCAGGGCAAAATGGCAGGCGGTGCAGCCGCCGCCCTTTTCCGTGAAGAACAGCGGGGCGCCGGGGATGTCGTTTTTCTGCTTCCACAGGTGGCAGGTGGCGCACAGCTTCCTGAAGTAGTCGATGGCCAGGGAGGTTTCGCCGCTGGCCAGGAGCTGGTCGACGGAATAGTCGCCGTCCTGGGTTTCGGCCTCGCCCCAGTAGTAGAGGAGGGTGGCCAGAATACCGCGGTTGGTGGCCATCAGGGAGTTCTTCACCTTGTGGGGGTCCGCCGGGTGGCAGCCCTCCATGCCGCAGGTCTGCTCCACAATCCGCAGGTCGCCGGGATTGAGGGCCATGCCCTTGTGGGCCGTTTCCTTGTCGATGCTCATGGCGTCCCCGAGATGGCAGGGGGAGCAGCCGATCAGCTTGGCGTCATGGGCCGGGTCGAGTTTCTCCTCCGTATGGCAGGACAGGCACATGTCCACGAAGCCGGAGACGGTCACCGCCGGTTCGGCCGGCCGCTCGGTTGTCTGTTCGCGCAGCACCAGGTATCCGGTCAGGCCGATGATGACCGGCAGAAAGATCAGGGAGGAGAGAAGCCTGGCTGGGGGTCTGGACATGTATCAGCCCTTGAAGTTCTGGACAATCGGATACCTGCGGCCCGGGCCGAATGCCTTGGTCGTCACTCTGAGGCCGACGGCCGCCTGCCTCCGCTTGTATTCATTCAGTTTGATCCGTCTGATGATGTCATCGACGACGGGGCGGGCAAAGCCTCTGGCCTCGATCTCCCCGGCGGAGAGCTGTTCCTCGAGATAGGCCTGCAGGATTGCGTCAAGTATATCATAAGGCGGCAGGTCGTCCTGGTCAAGCTGGCCGGGCTTGAGTTCGGCGGTCGGCGGCCGGCTGATGATCCGCTCCGGGATGAGTTCCCTGTCCCTGTTGGCGGCCCGGGCCAGGGCGTAGACCATCTGTTTCGGCACGTCGGCCAGCACCGCCAGGCCGCCGCTCATGTCCCCGTACAGGGTGCAGTAGCCGACGGCCATCTCGGATTTGTTGCCGGTGGACAGCAGCAGATGGCCGAATTTGTTGGACAGGGCCATCAGCAGGTTGCCGCGGATGCGGGCCTGGATGTTCTGTCCGGTCACATCCTCCCCGAGCCCGGTGAAGAGGGGGGCAAGGGTTTCCCGGTAGGCCTCCATGGCCCGGGTTATGGGGATGTTTTCAAATCCGCAGCCAAGATTGGCGGCCAGCCGGCGGGCGTCGTCGGTGCTGGCCTGCGAGGTGTAGGGGGAGGGCAGGGCGACGGTCAGCACATTTTCCGGGCCCAGCGCCAGGCAGGCGATGGCGGCGGTCACCGCGGAATCGATGCCGCCGGACAGGCCCAGCACCGCCGACCGGAATCCTGACTTGTGCAGGTAGTCGCGGACCCCGAGGACCAGGGCACTGAGAACCGCGTCAATGGAATCGGCCGGTGGAGGCCGGTCCCCGCCGGACTCCAGGTTGTCCGTGTCGACCACCAGCATGTCCTCGACAAACCCGGCGGCGCAGCCGCAATGTCCGCCCGCCGCGGTGACGGCCATGGAGTGGCCGTCAAAGATGAGCGAATCCTGGCCGCCGACCTGGTTGACGTACAGAAGCGGCCGGCGGTGGCGGCGGGCAAGCGTTGTCAGGATTTTTTTTCGTTCGCCCAGTTTGCCGTGGTGGTAGGGGGAGGCGGAAATGTTGATCAGCAGATCGGGCCCGGCTCCCTGGGGAGCGAACATCCTGCTCACCGGGTCCCGGGCGTAGCCCCTGTCCAGGTGCCAGATGTCCTCGCAGACTGTCAGGCCGAGGCGCAGGCCCTGCAGCTCCGCGACGGTCGAATCCGGGCCGGGCTCGAAGTACCTGGTTTCATCGAACACGTCGTAGGCGGGCAGCAGCTGTTTTCTCGCCCTGGCCGTTACGGCCGCATCGTCAACCATGATGGCTGAATTGTACAGGGGTTTGCCGCTGCCGGATCGTTGTTCCAGCACGCCGAGGATGACGCCGATTCCCCGCAGCCGGGGCAGCAGATCGCGCAGGGCGGCGTCATGGGCGGCGATGAAGTCTCCCCGTTCGAGCAGGTCCTGGGGGGGGTACCCGCAGAGGCTCAGTTCCGGAAAAATCGCCAGCCGGCAGCCACTGTTCCGGGCCTGTCCGACAAAACGGCCGATTTTCGCGCAGTTGGCGGCGAAATCGCCGATCACGGGATTGGTCTGCACCAGGGCTATTTTCATGGGCAGGGCCTCATGACGGTTGCTCCCTCCAGGCGCAGCAGCTTTTTCTTCATTTCCAGGCCGCCGGCAAAGCCGGTCAGGTTTCCGTCGGCGCCGATAACCCGGTGGCAGGGAATGATGAGCGGCAGGGGGTTGGCGTTGGCGGCGCCGCCGACGGCCCTGGCCTTGTTGCGGTGGCCGAGCCGCAGGGCTATGTCTCTGTAGCTCGCGGTCCGGCCGTAGGGGATTTTGCCGATCTCCTCCCAGACCCGGAGGCGGAAGGAGGTGCCGGTCATGGACAGGGGCAGGGAAAACACGGTCCGGGAGCCGTCCAGGTATTCCATGATCTGCCGGGCGGCCTCGTTAAGAATCTGATTCCTGCCCGCATCCGGGTACCAGGAGGACAGTTCCCGGCGATCGGTCCCGGGAAGGACGATTCCGGTCAGGCCCCGGGCGTCGGCAAAAAGGGTTACCCGGCCGAGAGATGTGTCGATGGAGCTCGAGTAGATGTTCACCGTGATCATGGTTCAGTTTCTCCTTGTTGCGGCCCGCATGAAGTTAAGCCAGATTGGGGCGGCGGACTCGCCCCCGGTTTCCCCCCGGCCAAGGGATCTGCCCTGGTCATGGCCGACCCAGACGCCGGCGAGCAGTCCGGGGGTGAAGCCGATGAACCATCCGTCCCGGTTGTCGTCGGTGGTGCCCGTTTTGCCGGCGCTGTCCGGCACTCCCCGGGCCTTTTGCCCGGTTCCCCTGCTGATGACCTCTTCCAGCAGGTCGGCAACCAGCCGGGCGGTGGAGCTGCTGATGACCTGTTTCGGCTGGGGATTTGTCCAGGGAAGGGGATCGCCATACCGGTCCCGCATTGCGGTGATGCAGACCGGGGGCATGAATTTTCCGCCGTTGGCGAAGACGGTATAGGCGCCGGTCATTTCCAGCACGGAAACCGGGGAGGTGCCGAGGGCGAGGGTCAGTTCCGGTTCCAGCCGGGAGGTGATGCCGAGATTTTCGGCCAGTCTCACCACCCCGCGGACTCCGGTTTGCCGGAGCAGCTTGACGGTGACGATGTTGCGGGAGAAAACCAGGCCGTCGCGCAGGGTGGTCGGCCCGTAATGGCGTCGGCTCCAGTTCCGGGGGGTCCAGGAAGAACCGTCGGGATTGCTGATGGTCAGCGGTGAGTCGTCAATGAGCAGTTCGGGTTGCAGCCCTTTTTCAAAAGCGGCGGTGTAGATCAGGGGCTTGAAAACCGAACCGGGCTGTCTTTTTGCCTGGACAGCCCGGTTGAATGGACTGGCGTTGAAGTCCGTTCCCCCGGTCATGGCCCTGATGCGCCCGGTTTTGGGTTCAATGGCCACCAGGGCCGCCTGCGGCCCGGATGGATCGCCGAGCCGCTGCCGGATGGATGCCGAACCTTCCCTGACGGTCTTGACCGCCTGTTCCTGCAGAAAGGGGTCAATGGTGGTCGTGACCGTCAGTCCTTCGTACAGCAGTGGCCCGGCCCCGAATTTCTTTTCCAGCTCCTGCCGCACATACTGGGTAAAATACCCGTACAGGTTGTGCTGCCTGCCGGGATCATGGAAACGCAGCTTGCGCTGAAATGCCTGCCGGGCCTCATCGGGGGAGATATATCCTTCATCGGCCATCCGGTTGAGCACATACCGCTGCCGGGCCCTGGCTTCCTCAAAATGGGTCAGGGGGGAATAGCGTGAGGGCGACTGGGGAAGGCCGGCCAGCAGAGCCACCTCGGCCAGTTCCAGCTGGTCCGACCGTTTGTTGAAATAGGTCCTGGCCGCGGCCTCGACGCCGTAGGCCCCTTCACCGAGGTATATTTCGCTCAGGTAAATGGCGAGGATGTCCTCCTTGCTCAGCATTTTGTCCAGGCGGTAAGCCAGGAGGGCCTCCTTAATCTTGCGGGAGTAGCTCTTTTCCCGGTTCAGCATCAGGGAGCGGGTTACCTGCTGGGTTATCGTGCTGCCCCCCTGGGCGCGGTGGCCGGATTGCAGGTTGCGGATCAGGGCCCGGAAGATGGACCAGACGTCCAGGCCGCCATGCTCCCAGTAGCGCCCGTCTTCGGCGGCCACAAAGGCCTGGGGAATGAGCGGCTGCATCTCTTCGTAGCGCAGGACGACGCGGTTCTGTTCGTAAATCGCCCCGATCATATTGCCGCGGTGGTCAAGGAGCGTGGTGGCGACCGGCGGCCGGTAGTCGTCAAAGCTTCTGATGTCGGGAACGTTCAGGGAGAGGAACCAGCCCAGGCCGCTGCCGATGAGCAGGGTGGCGATGCCGCCGGCAATCAGGAGCAAGGTGATGATGTCGTTGTGGTTGCGCGGCCGTGATCGGCGGCCGCGGCTTTGTTTCGGGGGTTTGCCCGGCGGTTTTTTTCTTGCAGCCACGAAAAGGTCTCTAACGGTTGCCGGTTGCGGTTTACGGATGCGACCGGGGGGTACATGGTGTATGGTAAGGATCCATGCGGGGCCGGTATTCTGCTCGCTATTCT
>JALHJD010000328.1 GCA_022837185.1 Desulfobacteraceae bacterium | reverse complement strand
TCCTTGACGGTCTGGGCCAGGAGCTTCATGTCCAGCCACAGGGACCAGTTGTCGATGTACTGCAGGTCCAGGCGCATCCATTTCTCGAAGTCGATGCGGTTGCGGCCGTTGACCTGCCAGAGGCAGGTAAGCCCGGGCTTCATGGACAGGCGGCGGCGCTGCCAGGGCCTGTACTGCTCCACTTCTTCCGGAATGGGCGGCCGCGGACCCACCAGGCTCATTTCTCCCCGCAGCACGTTGATGAGCTGCGGCAGCTCGTCCAGGCTGGTCCGGCGCAGGAACCTGCCGATGGGCGTGACCCGCGGGTCGTTGCTCATCTTGAAAACCGGGCCGTCCATTTCGTTCTTGTCCTTCAGTTCGTCCAGCTTCTGCTCGGCGCCGTTGTGCATGGTGCGGAATTTGAGCATGCGGAACTGCCTGCCGTTGAGGCCGCAGCGGAGCTGCGAAAACAACACCGGGCCGGGTGAGGTGGTTTTGATGAGAAAGGAGATAATGAGAAAGAGGGGGGAAAGAACAACCAGCCCCAGCCCGGCGCCGATGTAGTCGATGAAATTCTTGATCACCATCTCCCCTTCCCGCTCGGTCACGGAGGAAAGGGCGATGGTGGGCATGCCGACAAACTGATCGATGTACATCCTGGCCGTTTCCGGCCGGTACATGATCCGCTGAATCTGAAAATCGGGCATGATGCGCACGTTAATGCCCAGTTGCTCGGCAAAGTGGATGATCTGGTTGATGTTCTCGATCCTGTCCAGGATCTGGGCGAAAATGATCTCGTCCACGGTGCGGTTGAGGAGGATGGCGGTGTAGTCGTCCAGGGTGCCGATCACCTTGACTCCGCGGTAGACCTCGGTGTTGACCGGATGGCTGTCCTCCTTGCGGTCCAGTTCCAGGCAGCCCAGGATCCGGTAGCCGGAGCCCGGATTCTTGAGGATTGCCTTGATCATCTCGGTGGCCATCTTGCGGCAGCCGATGATCAGGACGTTCCGGGTGTTGTAGTCCCTTTTCCGGTGGTAGCGGAGGGTAAAATAGATCACCCCCTTGCTCAGGGTCAGCAGGACAATGAGGGCCAGGGCGTAGATGCCGATGAACATGCGGCTGATATCATGGTAATGCAGGAGGTAGAGGCTGGACACCAGAAACAGGGTGCCGGCGGCCACGCACGTGGCGATGGTGGCAAAAATGCCGGCAAAGCTCCGCGTCCTGAAGGGAATATAGAGGGAGAAGAGCCTGAAGGCAATGTACTGGGCGCAAACGGCCAGCAGGAGAACGAAGGTGTAGTTGGGCACCCCCGTCAGACCTTTGAGGCTGCCGGGCAGGAAGTACTTCTTTATCGAATAGGCGATGACAAAGGCTGCCACGACCAGGAGAATGTCCAGGGCCTTGTGGATGTTGAGCAGGAGGCGGTGTTTTTCTCGCAGCATATTCAATCAAATACCTGGCCCGTTGAGGGTGTCCGGCGGATACCGGTGAAGAACGGAACAACAAAAGGGTGATTACCACCAAACCTTTGCCGGAGCGATGAAGGCGGGGACAGGGTTGATTTCCCGGTTTTCCTTTGATGTTGCTCCGGGAGCAGGGGGGTTGACGCATTTCAGCTTATTCTGAAAATACATCCGCATCCCGGATCAGCAGCCGGGAAGACAACCCAGTCCCCTTCCGGCAGCCCTCGTTCTTCATCCTTCTCTTTCTTCCTGCGTGGCCCGCGGTTCAGCGGTAATCACGCTCATACTAAAGCATAAACCATGCCAGAACGGAGAAGGGACATTGTCTGTATTTATTGTAATTATATCAATATGTTTTAAATGAGGAAAATATCGGCACCAGAAAGCGTACCGCTTTTTGTGTACACAAAAGTGCATACTGTTACATAAAGTTTACAGGTGTCTTTGAGGGACGCTCAACCCGGCTGGCGCCAGGGGGCGAGGTGCATGGTTGGCGAAGACGGTATGGCTCCGGCAATACATCTGCCGAGTTTCAATGGTAATCACAAAACAATCTGCGTCATCTGCGTAATCTGTGGATACATTTTTATCCGCAGATTACGCAGATTTCACAGATTGGGGCTGGCTCCCCTCATCCGCCCTTCGGGCAAGTATTACCCCGTGACCCAAAGGCGCCAAGCGCAAAACCTCGAACCCAGTCATAACCACAAAAAAATCTGCGTAATCTGCGTAATCTGTGGATACATTCATCCGCAGATTTCACAGATTTCACAGATTGGGGCTGGCTCCCCTCATCCGCCCTTCGGGCAAGTATTACCCCGTGACCCAAAGGCGCCAAACGCAAGACCTCGAACCCAGTCATAACCACAAAAAAATCTGCGTAATCTGCGTAATCTGTGGATAAATTTGGGCTCATCTTCCATGAAACATGAAGACCTCCTTGACGGTCTGGGCCAGGAGCTTCATGTCCAGCCACAGGGACCAGTTGTCGATGTACTGCAGGTCCAGGCGCATCCATTTCTCGAAGTCGATGCGG
>JALHJD010000327.1 GCA_022837185.1 Desulfobacteraceae bacterium | reverse complement strand
GCCGTCACTGTTCGGAACGATAAGGGCATGGGCCTTTTCCGGTTGCTGCCGGGCCAGGGTATTGCTGAAGACTCCCGCCACCCTGCGCGCCCAGGGTTCGGCCGGCAGCCGGAAAATACGGCCGCCCGGGGAATCCCTGACCGGGGCCTCGCCCATGGCGCGCTCCATGTCCTCCTCGTATCCCTGCTTCAGAACCCTGAGGGCGGGGGAACGCTCATACATCGTCAATGGATCGGCATAGGCGCTGACCTGGCGATACAGGTCGGCGGGATGGAAAAACAGATCATCAAGGCCGGCGCCGTAGCCGTTGTAGTTCAGCAGGATCCCCATGTCCTTCAGCATTGCCACCTTTCCGGGGTCCAGGGAGAGGGAGTCGGCCAGCCGGTGCGCTGATTCGTCGAGGTTGTCGCCGAAGGCGCCGATTATGGCCCAGGGCCTCCATTGCCCATGGAGAAGGGTGTCGACGATGATCGATGTGCAGGTCTGCGGCTGCGGATCGATATGTGCCTCCAAATCGGGGGAGAGCGGGGTCGGGCCGCTGAAATGGTGGTCGATGTACAGGATTCTGTTTCCCCGTTCAAGGAGCGAGGCCAAGGCGGCGCGGTTGTGGTCGAGGGAAATATCCAGCACTGTGATATCGCTGTTCCGGACGTCCCCCAGGCGGGCAAGCAGACCGATGTCACGTTTGACACCCGTAACGAGGAGGGCATCGGGCCGGGGATTGTTCAAGCGAAGCTGATGCAGGGCGCAGATGCCGTCAGCATCGCCGTTGAAGACATCAATCCGTTGCATGAGAGGTCCGGTGTGCAATTTTCCCGGCTAAAAACCGGGGAGATCGATTCCCAGCGGGTTGCCGATATTTGCCAGCCTGAAGATCATCATGAATTTCCGGTCGCCCGGGGTGTAATGGGAGGAGAGTTCAACCGACCAGCAAGGCTGCTGGTAGATCAGTGATATGTTCTCCTCAACGGTTTTCGAGTCGGCAATGGATCGTTCAATTGTGTAGCCGGCAACCAACCGGTAGAAAAGGTTGACCCTGGCATTGGCGGATACGGAATTGATGTCGAACAGCTTGTAGTAGCGGTAATCGGCGGAGAGAAAGTCGCCCCGGCTGTTCCTGTACCCCCCCATCACTCTGTACGTGAGCACCCCGTCGCCGTAGGTGTCGATATCGGTGTCATACCGGATGTTGAGATTAGTCAGGGGCTGGTAGGAGATCTCGACGTTGACCGGCTCAAAGGGCGTGTCGCTCTCCTCGCTGCGGAGATCATATCCGTGGGTGATTTTGATGGAGCCGTAGTTTCTGTCGTAGTCCCTGCCGAGCAGCTTGCCGGAGACCTTGAAGAAATTGTCCAGGCCGTAGGTGATCAGGTTCCGGTCGAAAATTGTGTCGATATCATCAAGCTGGGGCAGGTCATCCTGATCCACGTCCGGAATATAGAGATAGTTGACGAAGGGGCGGAACGTGTGGCTCAGGGTATTGATGCTGCCCATCCTGACCCCGAAATCCCTGACAAGGGTGGTGCCGATTTCGGTTTGAAAATCCGGCACGAAGCGGTTTTCGAAGGTGTCGTCATATTCCCACTCGTCGCCGTACTCCTGCACCACGTATGATGTGTTGCGCAACCCGACCTCGGCGGTGGTTTCGAGATATTCGCTCAAGGGAATCGGGGCTGTGAGCCGGGGATACAGGTCGACACGGTGGGCGCCCAGTCCGTCCTCGCGCCAGTAGTTGACATAGTTGGCGTCCCAGTCGAAATTGATCCGGGTTTCTTTCAGGGGAAGGAGGCCGGTGAAGTTGAAGGCCGGCAGTTTCCACAGGGGAGTGGGGCTGAATTTGGTCTCCCGGACATCGTTGATGCCGAGCACCTCTCCTTCCAGGGCCATGTCCTGCCAGTATTTGACGACCCGCAGGGTGTTTTTCCGTTCATCAATGGTTTTATATTCAAACCCGCGGCCGAACACATCCAGGAATCGTTCGTTGGAGGTGTTGAAACCGGTCAGGCCCGAGGTGAATTCCGTCAGGTAGTCACGGTCGGAAACGATATCCAGATCAAGGCGGGTGATCCAGCCGTTGATCTCCTGGTCCACCTTGCCCCGCACCCAGTAACGGTCCTTGTTGGTATGGGTGTAATTGCCGTCCCGGTAGTACTCTACCTCTGAGGGATCGGTCAGGCTGTCGTGGAGATAGTTGGCCATCAGGGTGCCCTTGGAATCCTGTTCCAGGACATAACGGAACTCAAGACCGGCCATCAGACCCCGTTCCGCCATGAATTCAGGGTAGACGGTGAGGTCGCTGCTGGGCGACAGGCTGAGATAAAAAGGCAGGGCGAGGCCGAGACCGTCGCGATCGGAGGAGGAAATGGCCGGAAAAAGGAATCCCGTCTGTCTTTCCCTTTTCACGGGCAGGACCATAAAGGGGGTGTAGAGGACCGGCACATCCTTTATTCTGAAGGTGGCGTGCTTGAGGAGAGCATAGCCGCC
>JALHJD010000326.1 GCA_022837185.1 Desulfobacteraceae bacterium | reverse complement strand
ACAACCCCATCGTCCGCTTCCTGGTGCAGGTAACCGAACCCCTTCTCTCCCGGATCCGACGCTATCTCCCGCCCATGGGCGGCATTGATCTGAGCCCGATGGTGCTGATCCTGGGGATAATTTTCCTCCAGAGCTTCCTCGTCCCCACCCTGCAGCAGATTGCCCTGAGCCTGCGCTGAATCCCGCCATGCCGTATCTGCAGACCCTGCCGGACGGCGCCCTCCTCCTTCGCCTCCAGGTCCAGCCCCGGGCCAGCAGAACCGAGCTGGCCGGACTGCATGACAACGCCCTGAAGCTTCGCCTCACCACTCCGCCGATAGAAGGCCGGGCCAACAAGGCGGTCATAGACTTCCTGGCCAAGCGGCTGCGCCTGCCCAAAAAAGCGTTTACCATCAAATCCGGCCTGCACAGCAGGGAGAAGCTGGTCCTCATCCGCGGCTGCACCGAAGAGGCCGTCCACCAACTGGTCGCCGGCGGGGAACACGAGGCCCCCCCCGGCAAATAGACAGGGCGGGACCGCATCGCCATACCACTCCCGGCCGGAAAAAAAATCCTTTCTTGTCAATCTGTTTTAATAATTGTACAATCCGTCAGAGTTGCCTGCTACTTGGCGTACATTCGCAGTCGGCACCGTATTTCATCATCCTGAAGGGGGGAGGTTATGAAACTGTTCCGCATACTGCCGCCGGTCCTGCTTGCTGTCCTGGGCATCACCAGCGTGGTCCCGGCGGAGGAAATTGTCCCTGATCCGGAAGCGCTGACCTTTTCCAGCCGGTTTCGCACCGCGGTCCTGGCCCAGAACACCAGGCAGATCATGCGGCTGACCCATCCGCACTCGCAGGAATGCATCTCAGCGGATGAACGCGATTACCAGTACGGCCTGATCCTCCAGGATCTGCTTCGGGTGCTGGGAGAACGGCAGACCATCGAGGATGTCAGCATCAGGAAAGTCGATCCCGGGGAGCTGCGGCGCAGCAGTACGCCGGGGGGAACGGCGGCCGTCAACTGGCCGGTGTTCCCGGAGGAACAGATCATCATTACCTATACAAAGGACGGGCTGGAAAATACCGCGAGCCTTTATATTGCCCGGGACCGGGATGAATGGAAATGGGTGCATGCCTGCGCCGATTAGCCGGCCGCCGGTCTACCCGCGCAGCAGTTTGGATTCGATCAGGCCGTAAAAGCCGTCCTCGGCCGAGCCGAAATACCACCCCACGTGGACGAGGCAATGGGCGCACAGGCAGTACTGCCAGCTGTAGCCCCGGAACCAGGTGAAATCAGTGGTCGGGTCGCCAAGGATGATTGTGCCGGCCGCCTGGCGGAAGCATCTGATTTCAAAGACAATGCCGGCCGGATTGAAGAACGTGTGATGATGATCGGAGTTGACGGAAATACTGTGCCGGTCGGCCGTCACGGCAGCGCCGCAGGCCCGGCAAAACAGAGAGTCATCGGATTCGACGTCAACGGCGGACGAAACGTCGACATCCGGCATCTCCGGGTTTCCGCGTCCATCCTTTTCGCTCATGGTTCTGCCTCACCTTTTTCTGCCGGCGCGATTATAGTGGTCAACAATGGCCCTCACCATGTCGGGAATGGTATAGCGGTCGGGCTGCACGGCAACCCTGAGACCGTTTTCCTCCACCGTTTTCGAGGTGATCGGTCCGATGGTCGCTATATCCACCCCATTCAACAGCCGGTGCAGTTCTTCCTCCGACCCCGCGTCCACCATGGTCAGAAAATTAATCACTGTCGATGAGCTGGTAAAGGTTACCATATCTATCTTCTTCTCTTCCAGCTCTTCGCGAAGCTGCTCCTTTCTGCCCTTGACCGGCACGTTCCGGTACACGGGAACAATCCGTACCTCGGCGCCGCCCCGGGTGAGCATATCGGGCAGGACATCCCTTGCCGCCAGCGCCCTGGGCAGCAGGATTCTGCGGCCGACGACCCCTTGCGCCAGCAGCGCTTCGCCCAGCCCCTCGCCGGTGAACTTCTCCGGCAGCAGATCCGCCCTGATGCCGTACTTCAGCAGCTCATCGCCGGTGGCCCTCCCGACCACCGCTATCCTGGGGCCGGAAAGACTGCGGGAGTCGAGCCCCAATTCGCGCACCCTTTTGAAAAAATAGGTCACCGCGTTCAGACTGGTGAACAGCAGCCAGTCAAAGGCGCCGATATCCTTGATTTCCCCGTCGAGTTCGGTGTTGTCCCCCATCGGTTCAATATTGATGGTCGAATACTCCAGGCAGTCGGCGCCCTGCTCCTCGAGCAGGGCCACCAGTTCGCTGGCCTGCTCCCGGGTGCGGGTAACGATGATCCGCCGGCCGAACAGGGGCCTTTTTTCGAACCAGTCAATGGTCTTGCGCAATTTGACCACCTCGCCGACAACAATCAGCGCCGGCGGTTTGATGCCCTCTTCCCTGACGATGTCGGTAATGGTGTCCAGGGTGCCCTCCACCGACCGCTGTTCCGGGGTGGATGCCCATCGCACCACCGCCACGGG
>JALHJD010000325.1 GCA_022837185.1 Desulfobacteraceae bacterium | reverse complement strand
CGAAAAGGGTGCACTGGGCTATCCATTCAAGCACCTGGCGCCGCTCCGGCCACTGCGCCTCCCCTGCCTGCTCTCCGGCCATGATTTTCTTCACTGCTTCGGCCGAGGTTTCCAGCAGGCGGGCTTTTTCCGCTTCCCTCTGCTGCCGGTGCAGCAGGGCCTCCACCTGTTCGGCGGTGTGGATGACTACCCTGCCCCCCTTGAACTTGAAGAACAGCCGGTCAGCGAACACGGCGCGCAGGAATGCCGCGGCCTGGTCGTCGGAAATCCCGTCGCCGAAAACCAGTTCGGCCAGAAAATCGGCCGAATATTCCTTGTCCGGCTCATCGCGGACAATTTCCCACAACTCCCGCAAATCGAGGGAATCGGCAATCTGCTGGCGTTTCTCCGAAACGGTTTTCAGCCGGGCGACAAGGGTTTCACGGGTATCACCGAGGGAGTGAGCGGAGCGGGACACGAGCAGGACCCTGGACGACGGCAGGTTGATGTCCCTGCCGTTCTGCCCCAGGAGACGAAGGCGGCTCCCGGATTGCTCCGTGACCAGGGCGCAGATGAATCTGCCGGCATCGATGTACTCAACCAGGCTGCCTTGAGGTGTCATATGATGAAAACACATTGTGGAGTATTCAGTGGACGTGGTAAGCTACCGACCTGTAGCAGGTAATGGAAAATTTGTCATTAATTTCTTGAGTTGGCCGTCGTGACCCCTTTCCCTTTGGCGAACAATGCACATGGAGACTATCGCTCCGGCGTGGTGGCGATCATCGGGCCGCCCAATGCCGGCAAGTCCACCCTGCTGAATTATTTCATCGGCCAGAAAATAGCGATAGTCACCCCCAGACCCCAGACCACCAGGAACAGGATTCTCGGCATCCTGACCGGGGAGTCGTACCAGATCATTCTGCTCGACACCCCCGGACTGCATCAACCAAGGGCGCTCCTGAACCGGGAAATGGTCCGGACCGCCCTCGACACCCTGGCTGAAGCCGATGTCGTCCTGTTTCTTGCCGATGCAACCGTCGACGATCCGGAACGGCTTGAGGAATTCCGCGGCGAATTCTCCCGCTACCTTGGCAATATCCGCTGTCCGGTCATCCTGGCGCTCAACAAGGTCGACCTGCGCGACAAAGAGACGCTGCCGCCGCTCCTTGACTGGTACGCCTCCCTGTATCCCTTTTCAGCGGCGGTTTTCCTTTCAGCCCTGTCCGGGGAGGGGACCGGTCGTCTGCTCGATGAACTGGTGCGGTTCCTGCCCCCGGGCCCGATGTACTTTCCCGAAGACATGCCCACGGATGCCACTGAACGGTTCATTGCCGCCGAAATCATCAGGGAGAAGATTTTTCTCCTCGCCCGCGAGGAAGTCCCGTATTCCACGGCGGTGATGATTGACAGTTTTCAGGAATCGCCCGACGATCGTGCTCCGGTGGTCATCCATGCCACCATCCTGGTGGAGCAGCCGTCACAGAAGGGGATTCTTATCGGCAGGCAGGGCAGGATGCTGGCGGCCATCAGGAAGCAGGCCGTCCCCGATATCGAGGAAATGCTCGGGCGCAGGGTGACCCTTCATCTGTGGGTCAAGGTGAAGAAAAAATGGAGCAAAAACGAGAGGATTCTCCGGGAGCTGGGTTTGTCGAAATGAATTCCCCGGGCGGGGCAAGCCACTAACGCTCCGTAATGATCAATCCGCCTTCTCCTTTTCCCTTTCAGCCTGTTTCGAGGCGATATTCAGTCCTTTGAGGACATACAGGGCGTTGCGGAGCTGGTTGTCCTGGCGAAGCCGCTGTTCAGCTTCGCTGAGGGGATCGTCGACCCCGGGCTCTTTCCCGCTTCCTTCCGATGGGGGTTGGTCTTTCCGCTCTTCATGTTCGATGTGGTTGGGCAGGTCCTTTTCCCGAAGCTGCTGGCCTTCGTTGACGGTTTGCGGGACATTCTCGGGGGGAATGAAGGGCACGACAATATCCGGCTTGATGCCGGTGGCCTGGATTGAGTCGCCGCTTGGGGTAAAGTATCGGGCGGTGGTCAGCCGGAGCCCCCCGCCGTCGGGCATGGGGATGATGGTCTGGACCGAGCCCTTGCCGAAGGTTTCGGTGCCGAGCACAATGGCTTTCTTGTGATCCTGCAGCGCCCCGGCAACTATTTCGGAGGCGCTGGCCGAACCGCCGTTGACCAGCACGATCATCGGAAACTGATTGATGTCGTCCTCGGGTTGGGCTTCAAAAAACAGATCCTCCTCGCTGACCCGCCCCCGGGTGAAAACAATGACTCCCTGGCTGAGGAAGACATCGGCTGTTTTGACGGCCTGGTCGAGCAGCCCCCCGGGGTTGTTCCGCAGATCAAGGATCAGGCCTTGAATGGGGCCTTTTTTGCCTTGGGCGCTGAGCGTCTCCCGCAGGTCTCTCGTCGTGTTGGCTTGAAAATTCGAGATGCGGACGTACAGAAGACCCGGCTCCATCTCCAGGGATTTGAGCGCCTTTTTGATCGCCAGATCCAGTTCGTCGACGT
>JALHJD010000324.1 GCA_022837185.1 Desulfobacteraceae bacterium | reverse complement strand
GGCGTAGCCCACGGCGATGATCGGGGTCCACTTCAGGTGGCCGAAGAAGGTGTAGTGGCCCTTTGACTGCCCCATGAGGGCGACGCCGGCGGCCGAGCCGATGGACAGCATGCTGCCCCCGACCCCGGCGGTGAGGGTGCACAGCAGCCACTGTCCCTGCGACATCTCCGGCATCATGGTGAGGACGGCGAACATGACCGGAATATTGTCGACAATGGCCGAGAGGATGCCGACCATGATGTTGGCGGGCGTATGTCCCCAGCCCTCGTACATGACCTGGGATACGGAGCCCAGATAGCCGATGAAGCCCAGGCCGCCGACGCAGAGGATGACGCCGTAGAAGAAAATCAGGGTGTCCCACTCGGCCCGGGCGATGTTGCGGAAGACGTCGAAGGCAACGGGATCGCCGAGCATTTCCTCCGCCTTTTCCGGGTCATATTCGACGCCCGGAGGGGCGTATTTGCGGTGGGTGCTTTTCAGATAGTAGCCGAAGACCTTGAGATAGCCCAGTCCGGTCATCATGCCGACCATGGGCGGCAGATCCAGAAAGTTGTGGAAACAGACCGCGGTGGCGATGGTCAGGAGAAACAGCCCCATGACGATCCAGGCGCCCCTTTTCATTTGCACCATGACCTCGCAGGTCGCCGGACTGGTCCTGGGTATGGCAAAACTCATGACAAAGGCGGGGATGATCCAGTTCACCAGGGAGGGGATGAAAAGGACAAAGAAGTCCTGAAAGGCGACAAGCTGCTTCTGCCAGACCATCAGGGTCGTGATGTCGCCGAAGGGGCTGAAGGCGCCGCCGGCATTGGCGGCGACCACGATGTTGATGCAGGCCAGTCCGATAAACCCGGGCTGATCCTTGCCCAGAGCCATGACCACGGCGCACATCAGCAGGGCGGTGGTCAGGTTGTCGGCAATGGGAGAGATGAAGAAGGACAGTACACCGGTCATCCAGAAGAGCTTGCGGTAGGACATGCCGGAACAGACCAGCCTGGCCCGCAGGGTTTCAAAGATCTGCCGTTCCTCCATGGCATTGATGTAGGTCATTGCCACCAGGAGAAAAAGGAACAGTTCGGCATACTCGAGAATGTTGTGGCGGATCGCCACTTCGACCACGTCCGGGATGTTGTTGGTGGCGTATGTCCAGGCAATCAGGCCCCAGATTATTCCCGCCGCCAGTATGACGGGCTTGGATTTGCGCATGTGGGTGAACTCTTCCATCATGACGAAGAGGTAGGCGAGGATAAAAACACCGAGGCCGAAGTAGCCGACCATGTGCCTTGTCAGGTCCAGGGTCTGTCCGGCATCAGCCGCCGCCTGGCTGAAGCCGGACATGGCCAGCACCAGGAAAAGCGTCAACGGGCATGATTTGAGAAAGGATGTCATAGGGGCATTCCTCCTTGAAGAAAAGTCACATTATCGGTCGGTTGCTTGAGGGTACCGGTTAATCAGCATCAGGTCGCCGATTCAGGTAATGAATACTGCAGATATCTGTCGATTTTACCTGGCAGATTGATGCGGAAAATGAATCCAATTCATTGTAGCAAAGGGGAGAAAAATTACACTATTTTTCGGAAAAATCGGAATTTTTGAGTGGTTTCAAGGCGTAACGGATAAATCCCTACCATTCGATGCGCAGGACATTGTCCAGTCCACTGGCCCGGGCAATTCTGACCTTGACGGTGTCCCCCGGTTCAACCGGGTAGAGCGGATTGGGCGGCAGGTCTATGTCGAAAAGGCAGTCGGTCAGCAGCAGGCTGATCCTCTTGGGGCCGCGGTTGACGACCATGGCGGTGACCTTTTCTCCCTGTTTTTGTTCCAGATAGCGGAGTATCCAGTAGCGGTGCCGCTGCTGCCTGACCGATGCCGCCCTGATGAGGTTGCGGCAGACCGAGGCGGCGAAGTCATTGCATTCTTCCTCGGGGAAAAGTATGCCCCTGCCGCGGATAAGGCTGTTGAGCTGCAGCTGCATGACCAGGTCGAGAAAGCGGCGGATGGGCGAGGTGATCGTTGTATAGCCCGGCAGCCCCAGGCCGCTGTGGGGCTTCGGGTGGACAACAAGATCACCCCGGGCCAGAAACCTCCTCTGCCGGGCTATTGCCAGCAAACCGTCATTGAAGCCGGTGACGATTCTTTTCCGGGGCTGGTCCTGGGCACGGTACAGGCCGGGAGCCTGCCGGTCGGCGAGGTATGAAGCGGCGGCGCTGTTGGCAAGTATCATGAGCTCGGCCACCAGCGACCGCGCCGGGGTGTCGACCGGCGCCAGGTTCACCGCAAGTTCCCCCTCCTGCCTGAAAATGAAGTTGACATCGGGGAAGGGAAGAAAGAGGGCGCCGTTTTGCAGGCGCTTGTGCCGCAGTTTCTGGCACAACAGATGGAACTGGGCCAGTTCCCTGTCCCGGTCAATGAGCTGGTCCACCTCGTCATAGGTCAGTTGTCTGGTGACTTGGATAACACTGGGGGTTATCTTGGTGTCGAGCAGTTCGCCGTCATGGTCCAG
>JALHJD010000323.1 GCA_022837185.1 Desulfobacteraceae bacterium | reverse complement strand
GTCGCCGATTTCATCGAGAAAAAGCGTCCCATGGTGGGCGGACTGGAAAAGACCGAAATAGCTTTTCAAGGCCCCGGTAAATGACCCTTTTGCATGCCCGAACAGCTCGGATTCGAGAAGGGTCTCCGGGATGGCCGTGCAGTTGACCGGGATAAACGGCCCCTTCCTGCGGCTGCTGGCCCTGTGGATGGCGATGGCCAGCAGTTCCTTGCCGGTCCCGCTTTCTCCCCTGATCAGCACGGTCGAATCCGTATCCGCCACCAGCTTCGCCCGGGACAGCAATTCCTCCATCACGGCGCTGCGGGAAATAATGTCGCTGCGCCACTCATCCTCATCGTCGCGCACCGGCGCGCCCCCCATGGAAAACCTGAGCGCCTTTTCCGTCTCGCGGATGAGCTCCTTGCCGTCTATGGGTTTGGTGAGAAAGGAAAAAACGCCCTGCCGGGTCGCCTCGACCGCCTCGGGGATGGAGCCGTGCGCCGTGATGATGATGACCGGAATGGACTTGTTCCGTTCGCGGATAGCCTCAAAAAGAGCCATGCCGTCAATTCCCGGCATCCGCAGGTCGGTCAGGACGACCTCCGGATTGAATACGGACAGTTTGGCCAGCGCTTCCTCCCCGCTGAGAGCCGTTTCGACCTCATAACCGCTGCTTTCCAGCCGCAGTTTCCACAAACTGAGCAGATCAGCCTCATCATCGACAAGAAGAACGCGGTAGTGTTTTTGTGTCATGGTTTGTCAGTCTCCCTGCTCTTGATAATATGTTCGATATTTTTCAACTGTTCTATCTGATTCTGCAGTTCGATGTTTTTGAGTTCGACCTGCTCAAGGCTGCCCTGCAGCAAAGCAAGCTGCTCCTGCAGCTCCTTCTTCTCGCCCAGGAGTGTCTGCCGGGCGCTCCATCCGTTTCTGACCTCCTCGTCAAGGCGCCCCAACAGCAGCCGGAGGCCGAGCATGTCATTGCCCGCATCGGGATGATCGCGCAGATACCGGTCAAACACCTCGAGTCCCCGCCTGAACTGATCCACGTCGGCATGCGCATTCAAGCTCAGGCAGACAAAACGAAGGGAGTCCAGGTCGGCCCCCTGTTCGGAGGCGGATTCCGCCGTGGCAAACCGGCGGTCAAATTCCTGGCGGTCCATATCCAGGGAATCCTGCAGACAGGAAAGAATATAGTAGCCGCTGAACGAACGGAAAACGATTACGGGGTCCATGATTTCTTTCTCCTCGGACCGGTACTGCTTCGGCTGCACGCAGCCGCCCAGGGCCGCCAGCCAGATAAGCAGTATCCCGCACCATATCCCGTATCGCTTCATATTCCGCTTCATGCTCCCAGCGGCAGAGTCACGGCAAACCGGGCCCCCCCTCCGCCGCGAAGCAAACGGATGGAGCCGCCGTGATACTGCACATATTCCCTGCTGATGGCCAAACCCAGGCCCGAGCCTTTGACCACCGAGCGCTCCGATTCACTGCCTTGAAAAAACGGCGAAAAAATCCGTGAGCGCTCTTCCTCTCTGATACCCGGCCCACTGTCCTCGACAAGAAAGAGCGCGTTTTTCCCGGCGCCCTTCAGGGTGATCCGAATGAATCCCCCGTCGGGGGTAAACTTGACCCCATTGGACACCAGGTTGTCAAACACCGTCTTCAACTGCTTTCTGTTGCCGTTCACCGTCAGCGGCGTGGTGTGCATATCGAGCCTGATTTCTCTTGCCAGGATGGCATTGCGGTGATCGGTCACCACTTCCTCCAGGAGTTCATCCAACCTGATGCTCTTTTTTTCCAGGGGCATGTTCCGGGCCCTGGCCATATTGAAATTCAGAATATTTTCGATAAGCTTCTGCAGTTTCGTGCAATTGCTGTCCAGGATCCGGACAACCTCCTTCTGGCTGTCGTTCATCGGCCCCACAAGCTCGTCCCTGAGAAGACCCGCCCCTTCCTTGATCGAGGCCAGCGGAGTTTTCAGGTCGTGGGAAATGTGAGCGATCAACTTGACTTTCTCCATATCAAGCTTTGCCAGACGTTTGCGCAGCCAGTCCAGTTTTTCTCCCAGCGCTTCCAGATCCTTGGGACCCGATACGGCAATGGGGGTGGCGAAATCTCCGGTGCCGAGGAGTTCGATGCTTTTATCGATCTGCCGCACCGGCCTGAAAATGAGTATCATAAACACGATGCCGAACAGGATGGTAAAAGAGATCAGCCCCGAAGTCTGCCAGATCAGTTTTTTCTTGCCCTGGCTGACCTGCAGCTTCAACGCCTCGACCTCATTCAGCATCAACTGATTGGATAATCTTACCAGAGATAGGGCAAGGTTTCCAATCTCCTCATACATGGACAGCACGTACTCCCGTTCTTTCTTGTGCTGCTCGGGATCACCGGCGACCCTGTTCAAGACCGCAATGATGTAGTTTTCCCTTGCCTGCAGTTCGTCGATCAGCCCGCCGAACTGATCGGCGCCGTCCAAATGGGCGAAGAATTCAAGGATGTTGGCGATTTCTTCATGGGTCTTGTTCACCTCCTCGAG
>JALHJD010000322.1 GCA_022837185.1 Desulfobacteraceae bacterium | reverse complement strand
GCAACACCGGCACGGCAAGCCCCCACAACAGATAGGGGTTGCGGATAAAGCCGCCGAGCCGGTTTTCCTCGTAGTGTTCCTCCATGATCCTGGGAACGGTCAGGAGAGGGAAGTTCATCCGTTCGTTGTGGATCCATTGCCTGCTGAACAGATTGATGAGCGCGACCATCACCGTGTAGCAGAGGAAAATGAAGACGCCCCAGGAGAGCAGGGGCGCCGCCCAGTCCCGCCAGGGAATACCGGCAAGCAGCTCGAGCCATCCCATCTGCCTGCCGTTGAGCAGGCCGTTGTACATGCTGTCAACGGCTTCTTTTCCCGGATACAGCCAGGCGGGCAGCAGAGGGTGGACAATCTCCTGCCAGTTGTTTTCCGCCGTGGCAAACTGGAAGGGCACGGTCAGGTTGAGGAAAAACGTCCTTGTCAGGCCGGTATAGGCAATCCCCGAGCCGATGACCATCTGGATCCAGATGACCAGGAGTTCGCTGCCCGTTACGATCCGCGACCGGGGCATGAGCTTGCGCAGCAGTCCGGCTCCCAGCGTTGTCAGCAGCAGAACGTAGAAGGGGGCGAGGGGAAAGTGCCCGCCGCCCAGGGGCGTCGCCTGGTGCTGGATGTTGTTGACCGGGGTCAGGACGCAGATCAGCCCGGCCAGCAGCACGCCGGCGATGACGGCCCTCGGCCTGATGGCCGGCTGCTGTGTGGTGTCGGGGCTCATGCCGGCTCGTCCGGGGCGATGGTTTTTGCCTGCGGCAGGAGACCGGCATAGAGGGCATGGGCTTCGTCGTCCAGTGACCGCCATACCAGGAGCTGTTTGCGCAAGGCGTTGAGAAAGGATTTGTTGACCCGCTGCCAGAGGCTCACCTCGCCGGCCCGGCGCTTCATCACCACGCGGATTTCCAGGTATTCTCGACCTTCCGCGGCCGGGCAGAAGTGGATGTCCACCCACTGCATGATGCCGAAATCAAACGGGGCCAGCCACACCTTGGCCCGGAGATGGACGCAGCCGGTGGCCATGGGCAGCTTTTTCCCGGGTTCCGCCGCCATCCTGACCACTTCGACCGGGCCGGTGGAAAACAGGCCGTGCGAGACGTCCTGATGGCCCTTGAAATAGCTGTACAGGAAGCCGGCGATGGAGGCGTTCTCGTGGTACTGCATGAGAAAGGGCAGGGTGATGTCCATGGCATCGTTTTTGACCGGGGGCATGGTCCAGGAGCGGTTGACATCCGGAATGGCGATATTGGACGCGACCCGGGAAGGGTAGAGCACCGACAGGAGGACAACGGCCATCACCAGCACCATGGCCGCGACGCCGGCGGTTGAGGAGTAGTTGACTGTGATGCCGCTCCACAGCCTGGTCTCCGAGAGCAGCTCGGCACTCGTCTGCGCGAGAACATAGCCCAGCACGGTGGAAATGATGGCAAACGCCAGCGCTTCGGCGATGAACAGAAAGCCGACGTGCCGGGGGGCCAGCCCCACGGAGGTATAGACGGCGATTTCCTTCTTGCGTTCGTACACCGAGCTGATCATGGTATTGAGAACGATGAGAACGGATATCAGCAGCGGAATGATGATGTTGGGCATCCCGGCATAACTCATGGTCTCGCTGGCGTTGTACAGATAGACTCCCTTGTCTTCCCCGCTGAAAATGGTGAGGTTGAAGCGGTCGGTCAGGTCTTCGACTTCCTGTACGGCAACCGGTCCGGCCGTGCCGGATGAGATGGCGACCCCCTTGAGCCGGCCGCCCATGTCGAGCAGAAGCGGGGCCGGCACGATGAGCACCTGGTCCGGGGGAATGTGCTGATAGCGTCCCTGGAAAACCCGGACATCCTCGCCGGATTCCAGCGCTTCCTGTTCAACTTCGCTCAGCTCCAGCGCCGATTCGCTGGGGAAAAAGGCCGGGGTGATGATTTCCCCGTCAAGGTCCGTTCTCTGCTGGAGGAGATGTTCGGCGAACACGCCGACGATGGTCATTTGCATGCCCCACAGGTCAAGCTGATTGCGTTCCGGGTCGTCGGGGTCGACGGCCAGGCGCTCGGCCAGGCG
This sequence comes from Desulfobacteraceae bacterium, assembly GCA_022837185.1. GTDB lineage: Bacteria > Desulfobacterota > Desulfobulbia > Desulfobulbales > Desulfobulbaceae > UBA10518. The sequence goes on along the minus strand of JALHJD010000322.1, from coordinate 482 downwards.
CGAGGGGAGGAGGACGGCCTGTCGTTCCCCCGGAGCGAACCACCGGCCGCGCACCAGGATATTGTTCAAGCCGGTGACGGCAGGTTCGGCGGCGGACAGACCGGTGATCCCGCTCAGGCTCAGGGTCTGCCCCTGAAAACCGGCGTTGATGCGCAGGGCCCGCACCGGTTCTTCCGGTTCCAGCCAGACCCGCGGCGCAACCCGGGCCGTGCCGCCGAACAGGGTGGCGAAAACGGGCAGGGACTCGGGCGGCAGGTCGTGCCAGCCGATGTTTTTCAGCAGAAGGCCGTGGTAGGGAGCGGTATCGGCAAAAAGCAGGCGGCTCTGCCGGCTCATCGACTTGACCGTGGTGAAGCTCATGATGGTGAAAGTGAGGATGATCAGGGTCAGGCAGGTGAGGCCGGTGCGCATACGGCGGCGGCGGAGGTTGGAGACGCCGAGAAAAAACGCGGCAACGAACGCCTTCCAGGTGCTGATTTCCG
>JALHJD010000026.1 GCA_022837185.1 Desulfobacteraceae bacterium | reverse complement strand
ACCCCCTGGCCGGTTTTGGCGGAGCAGAACTGGATGACGGCGCCGTCGAACCCGAGGTCGGATTTTATCTGTTCCGCCACCTTTTCAGGTTCGGCCGAGGGCAGGTCGATTTTATTGATAACCGGGATGATTTCCAGGTTGTTTTCCATGGCCAGGTACAGATTGGCAAGGGTCTGGGCTTCAATGCCCTGGGCCGCATCGACGAGCAGAAGCGCCCCCTCGCAGGAGGCAAGGGCGCGGGAGACCTCGTAGCTGAAGTCGACATGACCCGGGGTGTCGACGAGATTGAGGATGTACTCCCGGCCGTTTTTCGCCTTGTAGGGCAGGCAGATTGTCTGACTTTTGATGGTTATGCCCCGCTCCCGCTCGATATCCATGGAATCGAGCAGCTGGTCCTTGAATTCACGGTCGGCGATGATGGCGCAGAGCTGGATCATTCGATCGGCAAGGGTCGATTTGCCGTGATCGATATGGGCGATTATGCTGAAGTTTCTGATGTGTTCCATTTTTTTTTACCGGTCCCGAAAAATTGCTCTTTCCCCGGAAAGGCTGCAGTCTGCCTGACCGGACCGCCGTGCGCTCCACTGTGTTCGCCTTATTGCGAGGGCAATGCCCCGGCGCGGGAATATATTGATATCCATCCGGTTCCGGCGGTGCAAGAGATAGCATAAATTATGCAAAATGGAAACCGTTTCCCGCCCCGATCGGACTGTGTCCGGTGAACGGCTGGAGGCAGGGGCGGGCGGGAGGAAACGGTTTTTTTTCTCATTTTCAGACCGAATTGGTGAATTTTTCCGATATTTCGTTTATAATATAATATTCACTCTGTGAAAGGCAGACCTTGCACAGAGTATTTTTTTATTGTTCGCTGAAACTTTGCGGAGGAAAGGGCGAGAGGCAAGAGCCTTCATACACACGACGTTCCCATGACCACGAAGGAAATAGACAAAGATTCCAGCCTGGAAGAAACCCATCATCCCTTGGTGCTGCTCGATGATGACAAGAATCTTCCGGCGCTCAGCAATCCGGCCTTGCACCGGTACCTGCAGGAGATCAGTCAATATGAACTGCTGACCAGGGAGGAAACCGAGGAACTGGCCATCCGGTTCCAGGAGACCGGCGATCCGGAGGCCGCTTACAGGCTTGTTTCAACCAACCTCAGGCTGGTTGTCAAGGTCGCCATGGATTTCCAGAAGTACTGGATGCAGAATTTCATGGACCTCATCCAGGAAGGCAATGTCGGCCTGGTCCAGGCAACGAAAAAATTTGATCCCTATCGGGGGGTCAAATTTTCCTATTATGCGGCCTACTGGATTCGCGCCTACATTCTCAAGTTCATCATGGACAACTGGCGCCTGGTCAAAATCGGGACAACCCAGGCGCAGCGCAAGCTGTTCTTCAGCCTCAACAAGGAAAAGAAACTGCTCGAAGCCCAGGGATTCAAGCCCGAGGTCAAACTTCTGGCCGAACGGCTCAATGTCAAGGAAAGCGAAGTCGTTGAGATGAACCAGCGGATGGACAACTGGGAGGTTTCGCTGGAGAGTCCGGTACGCGGCGAATCGGAGGATGAACAGAAAAGTTTCCTCCCCCATGAAGGGCCTGACGTGGAGGAACTGGTGGCAAGTCAGGAGATCCGTGACCGCTTTGCCGAGATCATCAACAGGCTGAAAGATCAGTTGAACGACAAGGAGCAGGTGATCCTGGAAACCAGGCTGCTCACCGACGAACCCAAGACGTTGCAGGTTATTGCCGACCAGTTTCATATCTCCAGGGAAAGGGTGCGCCAGATCGAGGCGAACCTGCTGAAGAAGCTGAAAAAGCATTTCGAAAAGGAAATGCCCGATGTCAAGGATTTTTTCAGCGGCGATCACATGGTTCTCAAGGCGGACTCCGGATACACCGATTCCTGATGCCTGCCCGCATCGGTTACCGGGCCTCCCGTCACTGCTGATGTTCACTCAAAAATCCAAAAAGACATTATGAAAGTACCTTTACTTGATTTACAACCGCAGATGAGTAGCCTGCGCGAGGAAATCCTCCGGGCCATGACAGACGTCCTCGATTCGACCCAGTATATTCTCGGCCCCGAGGTGAGCAGCCTGGAAAAATCCCTGGCCGCCTACTGCGGCGTTCCCTCCGCGGTCGGAGTGTCAAGCGGGACGGACGCGCTGCTGATCGGCCTGATGGCCCTGGGCATCGGTCCCGGCGACAGGGTGCTGACGACTCCCTATACATTTTTCGCCACCATGGGGTCCATCATCCGGGTCGGCGCCCTGCCGGTTTTTGCGGATATCCGGCCTGACAGCATGAACATCGATCCGGACCACATGGCCGCTATCCTCGAGGAGGACCGGAGGAACGGCGGGACGATCAAGGCAGTCATCCCTGTGCACCTGTTCGGCCAGTGCGCCGACATGCTGCGGATCCGGCAGATCACCGACGACCTGGGGATCCCGGTTATCGAAGACGCGGCCCAGGCGATCGGCGCCGAGTACCCCTTCCGGGAAAACGGGGAGACAGTGTGGAAAAAGGCGGGGGCGATGGGAACATGCGGCTGCTTTTCCTTTTTTCCCAGCAAAAATCTCGGCGGCATCGGCGATGGCGGCATGGTTACCACAAACGACGAATCTTTTGCCGAACGGTTGCGCGTGTTCAGAAATCACGGCGCCCAGCCGAAATATTTCCATGCCCATATCGGCGGCAATTTTCGCCTGGATCCGATTCAGGCCTGCGTTCTGAAGATCAAGCTGAAGCATCTCGAGCAGTGGCACCAGGCCAGACGGGAGAATGCGGCGCTCTACAACCGCCTGTTCACCGAGGCGGGACTGGCCGGAAAAACGGTGGTCCTGCCGACCGCCGATTATCTTTCCTCCGAGGGGGCCGAAAGCAGAAATTTTCATATCTATAATCAGTTTGTCATCCGGGTGCCCGAACGGGATGCACTGCGCGCCTTTCTCACCGAGCAGGGCGTCGGCTGCGAAGTCTATTATCCGCTGTGCCTGCATCAGCAGGCCTGTTTACGCCCATACAGCCTGACCGGGCAATCCTTTCCCCGGGCGGAGCGGGCTGCCGGAGAAACCCTGGCCCTGCCCATCTATCCGGAACTGGAAACGGAGCAGATTGAATACGTTGTCGGCAGGATCGCCGATTTTTTCAGCGGGAGGCAGTAAGGTCTCACCATGAAGGTATATGGGCGACGCCTGGCAGTTCTGGCGGCCTGCGGTTTCCTGGTTGGAACGGCGGGCACCGTTTTTTCGCTGGCCGAAGAACTGAAGTGGGAGAATGATTTCACGCCGGAGCGCACGCTTCCTCAAATAGGGGTTCCACCCCGGGTCATCAAATACGAGGATCACCTGGCTCCCCAGTGGAAAAGCACCTGGGACCTGGCCAGGCACTTGTACCGGGACGAAAAGTATCCCGAAGCCCTGGTCCAATACGAAATACTCCTGGCCCGGAAAGATAATATTGTCGAAGCACGATGGGAATACGCCGCGATCCTGATCCATCTGAACCGGTGGCGGCAGGCGGGCGAACAGCTGGAACGGCTCCTGAGCGTCGACCCGCAAAACAAACAGTATCTCTTCGGCCTTGCCGCCGTCAGTCTGGAGGCCGGGCAGGCAAACAGGGCCGCGGTTCTCTTCAGGCGGCTGTATGATGAGGCCGCCGACCATCCGGAAAAAATGTCGGCGGCGGCCGGCCTGGTCCGGTCAATGGAGCAACTGGGCGACCGGGAAACGATGCTGCCCTATCTTGAACAGCTCGTCGCCGACAACCCCGTCGACCCGGAACTGCTGAGCAGGCAGGCGGCACTGCTGATGGCCCTTGGCCATCTCGACAACGCCGCGGCGGTGCTTGAAAAGCTTGAACGTCTCCGGCCGGAGGACACTGAAGTTCTTGCCATGAAGGCAGACCTGCTCGAGAGATCAGGCTACCCGGAGCATGCCGCCGTCTACTGGGACAGAATCATAGCGTCCGCCCCCGACAGCATGAACGCCCACCGCGCCCTGCTGCGCTATTACGAGCAAAGGGGAAACTGGAAAATGAGCCTCAGGCATCTTGAGGCCGTTCTGCGGCAAGCTCCCGACAATGCTGAGCTCCTGGAGCGGGCCGCGGAACTGAACATGAAGATCGGCCGGATCGACGACGCCCTGATCTATTATGACTTCTACCTTGCCGTCAGGCCTGGGGACGCCCGCATCCTGAACAGGAAAAAAGAAGCCCAGCAGAAGTTCGCCCGTGATCTGCTGGTCCTGGTCGAGAATGACGGCGGGACAAAATTATGGCAGGATCTGGTCCGGGTGACAGCGGACAGGCCGGGCATATACAGGGAAATCGCCGAACTTCTGCGCCGCAGAGGACAGACGGACGAACTGATTGACGTTCTAACCCTGCTCTACCATGAAAATCCGCAGGATGAACGGACCTACCGGGAACTGACCGCGCTCCTTGAACAGCACAGCCGCGGCCAAGATTTGTCGGATTTATTGAATCAGAGAGAGCAAATGGGACTTGAGGGGCATTGACAGCGGCCCCGGCAGGTATAACCTTTACTCAAGTCAATTCCGGCTTGTTCCCGATGGAGAGTGCCACGGAACAGCCGCAGGTTTCAGCAGGGAGGTTGAGGAGGATATGATAGCACGTATTCCGATTTCACGGGCCGGTTACCAGAAGATGCGGGAAGAGCTGGACCGGCTGGAAAGATATGAACGGTTCGATGTCGTGCGTGCCATAGAAGAAGCGCGTCAACACGGCGATCTGAGCGAAAACGCCGAATATCACGCGGCCAAGGAAAGGCAGGGCATGATCGAGGGGCGCATCATGGAGCTCAAGGACAAAATCGCCCGGGCCGAGGTCATCGACTGCACCAAGGTCAACTGCAACAGTGCTGTTTTCGGAACGGTGGTGACGCTGCTCGACATGGAAACGGAGGAGAAGATGACCTATCAGCTGCTGGGACCTGAGGAAGCGGACGTAAAGAGCGGTTCGATTTCCGTCCTTTCCCCCCTCGGCAGATCTTTGCTGGGCAAAACCATCGGTGACGACGTCATGGCAAAAACCCCCGGCGGCTTGCGGGAGTTTGAGGTGATGGACATTACTGTTCCCACAAGGGGCTGAAGGGAGCATTGGGCTGGACCCGCCCGGTCCCCGGAATCAGTCCGTTTTTTCCGGATGTTCCAGGATGCCGATCAGAAATATTTTAATGACCTGACTTTCAATTTCCTCGATCTTGTATTCCGAATCGATATTGATGTTCCAAATACGGGCGACTTCGTCCATGGCGCCGAAAATAGCCCGCTTCGCTATGCCGGGAAGAACATCCTGGCGGAAGAGGTTGCGGGCCTGACCCCGTTTGATTATCGTTGAAATAATATCGAGGTATTCACTGAACTTGTTGTTCCGGTAATCCTTGATCATCTTGTTGGTCTGCCTGAGCTCTATCTGAATCACCTCGGCCAGGTTCCTGTTCTTTTTCATTTCCCTGAGGTGGTTGGCGATAAAAATTTCAAGCATGCGCCGCGGATCCTCCTCCTTTTCCAGGTGCGCATTTATCTGCTCGACCAGTTTGCCGATCTTTTCCTCGAAGACCGACAGCAGCATGTCATACTTGTTGTTGAAATAGAGATAAATAGTTCCGTCGGCCACCTTGGCTTCCTTGGCGATATCCGATATCCGGGCATTGAAGAATCCCTTCTTGGCAAACACCTTGGTGGCAGCCCTGATTATTTTGCTGTGTTTATCGGCTGTTTTCATCAGGCAATAAAATTGATAGGTTGGATGGAAACCACAAAATGAATACTCATTCATTCGATTAAACAAAATGCGGTGTCAAGTGTCAAGCAAAATGACGTCCTGCTCACTTGGGTTCCTGAGCACGGATGAAGGGATCAAATCCGGGAGAAATGATGGGAATACTCGACAGGGCGGCAGGAAGATGATAATTAGGTGAGGGGGAAAATCGGGGGCCGGACGGGCCGGGTCCGCGGATTGGTGCTTACCATTTGATGGAGAGTGATATGAAAATTCTGGTCATAGGATCAGGTGGGCGTGAACATGCCCTTGTGTGGAAAATACAACAGTGTAAACGGGTGAAGAAAATTTTCTGCGCCCCGGGCAACGCCGGGATCAGGAAGCTGGCAACCTGTATCGATATAAAAGCTAATGATATTCAAGGATTGGCTGATTTTGCCGTCCAGCGGAAAATCGACCTGACCCTTGTCGGACCGGAAGAACCCCTCACTCTCGGGATCGTGGATGCGTTCGAAGAGCGTGGTTTGCGGATATTCGGCCCAACCGCGGCCGCGGCGGAACTGGAGGGGAGCAAGGTCTTTACCAAGGATTTTCTCGCCAAATACTCCATTCCCACGGCCCGGTACAAGGTCTTCACAACCCCGGCCGCAGCCAGGAAGTACATCGATACAACAGGTGTTCCCTGTGTGGTCAAGGCGGACGGACTGGCGGCAGGCAAGGGGGTCATCGTCGCCGGAACCAGGGACGAGGCCCTCCGGGCCGTCGACCTGATCATGAAGGAAAAAGCCTTCGGCGGGGCGGGCGCCAGGGTGGTGGTCGAGGAGTTTCTGCGCGGCGAAGAGGTTTCGTTCATCGCCTTCACCGACGGCAAGACCGTCCTGCCCCTGCCGTCCTCCCAGGATCACAAGGCAATTTTTGATGAAGACCGCGGGCCCAACACCGGCGGAATGGGAGCATATTCGCCCGCGCCCGTGCTGACCGAGGCTCTGGCGCAAAGGGTGATGCGGGAAGTGATGGTTCCCACCGTCCGCGGCATGGCCGCTGAAGGACGCCCATACAAGGGGATGCTGTATGCCGGCCTGATGATTGACGGGGACCGGCTCAATGTCCTCGAATTCAACTGCCGTTTCGGCGACCCGGAATGCCAGCCCCTGTTGATGCGGTTGAGATCGGACATTGTTGAGGTCATGGATGCGGTCGTTGACGGGCGGCTTGACGGAATCAGCCTTGACATAGACCCGCGGCCCACCGTCTGCGTGGTGATGGCCTCCGAGGGCTATCCGGGCGAATACCCGACCGGCAAGCCCATCACCGGGCTGGCAAAGGCCGGCAAAATGGACGACGTTATGGTGTTTCATGCCGGCACGGCGCTGCGCAATAAAAAGGTCGTCACCGCCGGGGGCAGGGTTCTGGGGGTAACGGCCATCGGTCCGGATATCGGCGCCGCCATAAAAAAAGCGTATGAGGCGGTGGCGGCGATTCACTGGCCCGGTTGTTATTACCGCCGGGATATCGGGCACCGGGCGCTGAGCAGGCTGGCGCGGCCCAATGGTCCGGAAGTCGGCATTCTGATGGGCAGCGACTCGGATCTTGCGGCCATGCAGGCGGCCGCCGATTTTCTCCAATCCGTGGGCATCGGCTATGAGATGCGGATCTCCTCGGCCCACCGCACCCCCGATCAGACCGCGGAATACGCCAGGACGGCAGCCGGCCGGGGAATCAAGATCATTATCGCCGGGGCCGGCATGGCGGCTCATCTTGCCGGTGTTGTCGCCGCCCATACCCGTTTGCCGGTCATTGGGGTGCCGCTGGATGCCTCGTCGCTCAACGGTCTTGATGCCCTGCTGTCCACCGTGCAGATGCCGCCGGGCATCCCCGTCGCCACCATGGGAATCGGCAAGGCCGGGGCGAAGAATGCCGGGGTCCTGGCCGCGAGGATTCTCGCCCTTGAAAATCAGGAGATTGCCGAGGCCCTGGAACGTTTCAGCCGGGACATGGCGCTCCAGGTGGCGGAAAAAAACAAGGTATTGGGCAACTGAGTGCATCGCGCCGGAACAAGCAGCCGGGAGATTGAACGGGCCGCCGCCGTTGTCCGCGGCGGCGGGCTGATCGCTTTTCCCACCGAAACCTACTACGGCCTTGGGGTGGATCCCTTTAACGAAAGGGCCCTGCTGCGGCTCTTCACCCTGAAAAACAGAGCCACGGTCAAACCTGTTCTCGTGCTGGTCGCCGACCGCAGTCAGGTCAGCCTCCTTGCCTCCCGGGTTCCGCACACCGCCCTCCGGTTGATGGACGCTTTTTGGCCCGGTCCGTTGACCCTCGTTCTTCCTGCCCGCGCCGATCTTTCCTCCCTGCTGACCGGAGGAACGGCAACCGTCGGCGTCCGGCTTTCTCCCCATCCGGACGCGGCCAGTCTGGTTCGCGCCTTTGGAGGTCCTTTGACGGCGACCAGCGCCAATCGCGCCGGAGAGCCCGCCGCGGTGACCGCCGAGGAGGTGTGCGCGTTTTTCGGCGGCAGGGTGGACATGATTCTTGACGGAGGGCGGACGCCCGGCGTGCAAGGGTCTACCCTGGTGGGAGTCGGCGACGATACGGTTGAATGCATCAGGGAAGGCCGCATTCCCTTTGGGGAAATACGTGCTGCGCTGCGGGCCCGGGCCGGCAGGTCGCCGGAGTACGAACAATAATGCGCATCCCTTTTCAGCTGGAATCCGACTTCATCCCCGCCGGGGACCAGCCGGCGGCCATCGACCAGCTCGTCAACGGAGTCCTGCGCGGCGAGGATCACCAGGTGCTGTTAGGCGTAACCGGCTCAGGCAAGACGTTTACCATGGCCAAGGTCATCGAGCGGCTGCAGCGGCCGGCCCTCGTCATGGCCCCCAACAAGACCCTGGCGGCCCAGCTCTTTGCCGAATTCCGGGAACTGTTTCCGCGCAACGCCGTTGAATATTTTGTCAGCTACTACGACTACTATCAGCCGGAGGCGTATATTCCGCAGTCGGACACCTACATCGAGAAGGACTCCTCCATCAATGATGCCATTGATAAAATGCGCCACTCGGCCACCATTTCCCTGCTGACCAGGCAGGATGTCCTGATCGTGGCCTCGGTCTCCTGCATTTACGGACTGGGCTCGCCGGATGAGTACAAAAGCATGCACCTTTTCCTCCAGACCGGGAAGGAATACCCCATGGAGGAGGTGCAGCGCCGCCTGGTGTTCATGCTCTACGAACGCAACGAGATCTCCTTTCATCGCGGCACCTTCCGGGTCAGGGGGGACGTTATCGAAATATTTCCCGTTCATGAGGAGGATCACGCTGTCCGGGTCGAATTTTTCGGGGACACGGTGGAGGCGATTTCGATCATCGATCCGCTGCGGGGCGTCGTTGTCAGGGACCTGGAGGAGCTGACCGTGTTCCCCGGCAGCCATTTCGTCACCAGCCGAGACCGGATCCAACTGGCCCTGCGGCAGATCAGGGAGGAGCTGAAGGATCGGCTTGCCGAGCTTGCGGCGCAGAACAGGCTGGTCGAATACCAGCGGCTTGAGCAACGGACCCGGTTTGATCTGGAGATGATCGAGGAACTTGGCTACTGCAACGGCATAGAAAATTATTCGCGCCACCTCACCGGCAAGCCGGCGGGAGCGCCGCCGCCCAACCTGCTTGATTATTTTCCCGACAACTATCTGCTGTTCATAGACGAATCCCACATCGCCGTGCCGCAGATCAGGGGGATGTACAACGGCGACCGCTCCCGCAAGCAAACCCTGGTCGACTACGGCTTTCGCCTGCCGTCGGCCCTCGACAACAGGCCCCTCCGCTTCGATGAATTCGAGGAGCGGGTGCGGCAGATCGTCTACGTCTCGGCAACGCCCGGAGAGTACGAACTGAAAAAGGCCCGGGGCAGGGTGGTGGAGCAGTTGATCAGGCCGACGGGGCTGCTTGACCCGGTGATTGAGGTCCGGCCGGCCGCCACCCAGGTCGACGACCTGCTGGAGGAAATCAGGGTCAGGGCGGAGCGGCGCGAAGCGGTCCTGGTCACGACGCTCACCAAGCGCATGGCCGAAGACCTGACTGCATATTATGAGAACGTCGGGGTCAGGGTCCGGTATCTCCATTCGGATATCGATACTCTGGAGAGGGTCGAACTGATCCGCAGCCTGCGCAAAGGGGAATTTGACGTGCTGATCGGCATCAATCTGCTGCGCGAGGGGCTGGACATCCCGGAAGTTTCCCTGGTTGCGGTGCTCGATGCCGACAAGGAGGGCTTCCTGCGCTCGGAGCGGTCGCTGGTTCAGACCTGCGGCAGGGCGGCGAGAAACGCCAACGGCACGGTCATTCTCTATGGGGATGTCATAACCGGGTCCATGCGGGCCACCATTGATGAAACCTCCAGGCGCCGGAAAATCCAGGCCCGGTTTAACGAGGAGCACGGCATAACGCCGCGGACAGTGCGCTCGGCGGTGAAGGATTCGATAACCGAACACCTGAAGGCAAGCGGCTGGAATGAGGATCTGGGACGGGCGGCGGCCCCGGTTGCGGCCGAACCGGAAACGGTCTACCATTCCGTCGACGATCTCCGCGCCGAAATCAAGGAACTGGAAAGAGAAATGCACAGGGCGGCCGAAGCGCTGGAGTTCGAGCAGGCGGCCGAATACCGCGACCGCATCAGGCAGTTGACCGAATTTCTGTTGGCCTGTTAGGAACATGTTATCAGCAAGTATCCCCATGCACAACCCCGGCGGAACCAGTTTTCCGCCTGCCGGAGGACCCGATGGGTGACGTCCTCTACCGCGCCTCCCTGGCGGTGGTGCCGCCGCTGTACGTCTGGCTGAGCAGGTTGTGGTTTTTCACCTGCCGGGTGACCGTGCGCGATGCACAGTACCGGGACGAAGCGCTGAGCCATGGCCCGGTCATCGTGCCGTTCTGGCATTATTCCTTTGTCTACATACTCCACCATTTGCGGCAATACCCGGCCATGGTGCTGGTCAGTGCCAGCCGGGACGGGGAATATATCGCCAGAATCGCCGAGCGTCTGCATTTCCGGCCGGTCAGGGGATCATCCAACCGCCAGGGTGTACCGGCCCTGATGAAGCTGCTCCGGGGCATGAAGGCCGGCAGCCATCTCGGTCTGGTGGCCGACGGGTCGCAGGGCCCGGCGCGGCGGCTGCAGCCCGGGGCGGTGTTTCTCGCCTCGAAGACGGGAGCCCCCCTTTTTCCCATGGTCTGGGCCGCGGACAGATATCGGGCATTCCGCAGCTGGGACCGGACCGTGCTGCCCCTGCCGTTCTGCCGGATCGTGATCCGCTACGGCAAGCCGCTGCTCGTTCCGCCGGACCTGGGGGACGAAGGAATTGAGGAGTACCGGCTGCTGCTTGAAGGGAGGATGAACGAGCTGTATGAGCAGGCATGGCTGGAATTCGGCATCGAGCGGCACGACAACGGACCCGGAGGAGGGCGATAACATGGCGGGACACCAGGTGAAAGGCATTGTGGTTGCCGGGCTCAGCGGCGGTTCAGGCAAGTCGGTCGTCGCAGTCGGTTTGACCGCGCACCTTCGCAAATCAGGCCGGCGGGTCATACCGTTCAAAAAGGGGCCGGACTACATTGACGCGGGATGGCTCAGCCGGGCCGCGGGCCGCCCCTGCTACAATCTGGATCCTTTCCTGATGTCCCCCGAAGTGCTCCGTTCCTCATTCGGACGCCATGCCGTCCAGGGCGATTATGCAGTTATCGAGGGCAACCGGGGGCTCTATGACGGCGTTGACGCGGCCGGCGGCTATTCAACCGCCGAGCTCGCCCTGCTGCTCGATCTGCCCGTCCTGCTGGTCGTTAACTGCGGGAAAACGACGAGAACGATCGCCGCCCTGGTCCTCGGCTGCAGGGAATTGGACAAGCGGGTGCGCATCGCCGGGGTGATTCTCAACAATATTGCCACCTCCCGCCAGGAATCGGTGATCCGGGAGGCGGTGGAGCAATATGCCTCCACTCCGGTTGTGGGGACGGTGCCGAGGCAGAAAAAGGATATTTTTCCCATGCGCCATCTCGGGGTTGTTCCCCATCAGGAAACGGAATCGGCCGCCGGGGCCATCGATCTGCTCGCCGGCATCGTCGGCCGCCATTTTGACATCGGTCGGATTGATGGGCTGATGGGTGTTGTTCCCGTTGCACCGCCGATCCCTGAACCCGGGAAAGCAACGGTGACTGTCGGCATAGTGCGGGACCGGGCCTTTCAGTTTTACTATGAAGAAAACCTCGAAGCGCTGCGGGAAGCCGGGGCAGAACTGGTCATGATCGACGCCCTCCAGGCCCGAACCCTACCCGATGGCCTGGACGCGCTCTATATCGGCGGCGGTTTTCCCGAGACCAGCGCCGCCGAACTGGCGAACAATGCAACCTTCCGGGAATCCGTGCGGGAGGCGGCCGAACGGGGAATGCCCATTTACGCCGAATGCGGCGGCCTGATTTTTCTCGGCCGCTCAATCATACTGGAAGAAAGGGAATATCCGCTGGCCGGAGTGTTCCCGGTTACCTTCGGTATTTCTTCAAGACCCCAGGCCCACGGGTATTCCATTTTCACCGCGGAGCGGGACAACCCCTTTTATCCGCCCGGAACCCGCGTCAAGGGGCATGAGTTCCGCTATTCCACCATTGTCCGCTGGGACGGTCGGGCGGAAGACCTGGTTCTTGCCGTCGAACGGGGTACAGGTTTCATGCACGGCCGCGACGGCCTGGTCAGGAACAATGTCCTGGCCCTGTACACCCACGTCCTTGCCCCGGGCGCCCCTGAATGGGCAAGGGCAATGGTGCGCAGGGCTCGCCTGTATCACCGGCGGAAAGAGGGAACCGGACCGGCAGGGAACGATTGGGGTTGAGCACCCCGGTCAGGACAGTGCACCGGAATCATTTTCCCCTGTCATCTCCGGCCGCGGGAAGGGGCCGCCGACCCGGAACGGACTCAGACCCTGCCGGGAACCCCCGCAAATGCATCCCACCTGCCGAGGCTGTCGACAATGGTGGCCCCGATGCTGTGCTCCGGTCCCTGGCTTTTTATCCATTTCGGCTGGACCCGCAGCTGGAAATTCTTGCCGGCGCCGGTCAGCAGGACGGCCAGTCTGTCCTTGTCCTCATTGAGACTGTTCGGGGGACAGGAGAAGCAGATGCCGTGCGCCGAAATGTTTTTCACCGCCACCCTGCTGCAGTGCTCCCCGTCCGACGCATGGGCGACAATACCGTCGAATTCCCGCCGGGGCGATTTTCTCTGTTCCCCGATGGCGCCGGATTGGCGCAATCCGGCCTTGATCATTTTTTCCTTCAGCCGGACCAGTGACATGATTACCGCCGGCAGTCCAAAGAAGAGAACAAGGGGAAACAGCAACATATACTCCATCAAATTCGGATGCAGCATGATTCGCCCTCCTTGCCGTTGCGACGCAATTCATTTTCAATTATTATCCGCCGCTTTTTCTCTCTGATGAAAAGGAGCGGCTTTCGCGGCTGTCAACGCAATGACAAAGGCCTCCAAGGGGTGGAACCCCGGGAGGCCTTATACTTGGAGGAACAGAAAAAACTCTTTCATCCGAGTTTCCTCCGTAAAATATGTACAGACAGTTTATCTATAATATTTGTAGTATGATTAATTATACGTTATTCTGGGGAGATGTCAAACCCTGCAAAATAAAATTTCCATAAGTATAAAATAACTGGTATTTTTATAAAATTTATGTACAATAAGTATAAAGCATGCTAGGCTTCAGCAATATCACGGAGACGAACAAAATGGAAAATGATGTCCACGAAATTTTTCGGTTGGCGGCAAAATATTTTTACCGGAAATATAAAAAAAACATCGGCTCCCAGGCCCAGATAGCCAAGAAGCTCGGCATCACCCCCTCGTACGTGTCCGCCATCATGAGCGGCTCGAAGACGGCCTCCCTTGAACTGCAGAATCAGATCGCCGCCATTCTCTACGGCCCCTATGAGGAGTTTCTCATGATAGGCCGGAGGATCAAGAACAATCTCGATCCGGAACTCAAGGAAAAATTTGACACCGACGACAGCGTCGAAAAACTTATCGCCCGCCTGACCCACTACGTCATGGACCACCAGAGGATAGAAAAGGAACTGGTGGAAACCAAGAATTTTTATGAGGATATCGTCCAGAATCTGCAATCCGGGGTCCTGGTCATGGACAAGGACGACAAGATCTATTTCGCCAACCGGTTCATAAACGTCATCATGGGCGTCCCGCCGGAAAAGCTGCTCGGGGTCAATGTGCTGACCGTCCACGATCAATTTCCCAACATGGAATACGGGGAATTTCTGAAAATGTATGTCAAGACCAAAAAGTCGATGAAACCGTTTTTCTATGAAAATATACGGGTGGTGACACCGATCGGGCAGGAAGTGTATCTGGACGGATGGCTGATCCCCCATATCAAAAACGGCGCCTACAACGGCATGACCTGCACCATTCGCGATACCACGAGGTCCCATGACCTGAGCAAGCTGCTCAAGCTGTCACTGGACCACATTCCCTACGCGATCAGCATCACCAAACAATTCGAGGCGAAAAACTACGGCGGCACCTATTTCACCAATAAAAAAATGCGTCAACTGTTTGACCAGGAGAACCTGGAGCAGGCCGGGATGACCATTGAGGAGTTCCTGGCCAAGTGTGAACAATCCATCGTCAACAAGGATGAATGGCGCTTGTTCCTGCTCGACTGTTATACCGCCGACCAGAAGGATTCGCTGGTGATCCAGCATGTCAACGGCAGGCAGTACCGCTGGATCTGTGAAAATCTTCTGGACCGGGAAGGCAAGTCCTGGGGCCGGATTACCGAAGTCAGGGAGATGAGTGAAGGCCGCGCAGGTAAGGGCAGGGAAAAAACAGCGGTTTCGCGATAGGGCCTCGGGAGCGATGGAACCGTCGTCCCGGAGCAAGGCAATGACTCTGCCCGGCTTTTACTCTTACCGCTGCCTCCCAAAACGTCTTTTTGCGTCCCCGTTCGGGTGACGATTGGGCCCCGCCGTCCAGCCCTGTAATGTTGCCGGCCGGAGAAGGAGTCATCCTGATCATCCTGTTTATCCCCTTATTATAGGAACATATACCAGAAACATTGATGCAGCAGGGAAGATATGAAAAGCTATCACAAGGAACTCTGGTTTGAAGTGCCGACCCGCAGGGCTTTTATCAATATTACCCCCCAAGTGGAGCAGTGCCTGGCTGAAAGCGGCATAAAAGAGGGACTGCTCCTTTGCAACGCCATGCACATTACAGCTTCCGTTTTTATCAACGATGACGAATCCGGCCTGCATCATGATTATGAAGTGTGGCTGGAAAAACTCGCCCCGCACGAACCTGTTTCCCAGTACCGGCACAACACCTATGAAGATAACGCCGATGCCCACATGAAACGGCAGGTCATGGGCCGGGAAGTGGTTGTGGCCGTTACCGGTGGAAAGCTCCATTTCGGCACCTGGGAAAGAATTTTTTACGGCGAATTTGACGGGCGGCGCAAGAAACGGGTACTGGTCAAGATAATCGGGGAATAGCTTCCCGTTTCGCTCGGGGCCGCCCTGCCGTTTGAATAAGATCTGCCGCCGTCAGGAGGTTGGACATGGAAGCCAAACCAAACAGGCTGATCAGGGAAAAGAGCCCCTATCTTCTGCAGCACGCCCACAACCCGGTCGACTGGTATCCCTGGGGCGAGGAGGCCTTGGACAGGGCCAGGGTTGAAGACAAGCCCGTTTTCCTGTCCGTCGGCTACTCCACCTGCCACTGGTGCCACGTCATGGCGCATGAATCGTTCGCCGACCAGGAAATCGCGGCGATCCTGAACCGATGGTTCATCAGCGTCAAGGTTGACCGCGAGGAGCGCCCCGACATCGATCAGTTCTACATGGCGGCGACCCAGGCGATGACCGGCAGCGGAGGGTGGCCCATGTCGGTTTTTCTTTTCCCGGACGGCAAGCCGTTTTATGCCGGAACCTATTTTCCGCCGAAATCGATGTACGGCAGGCCCGGGTTTGCCGACCTGCTCACCGCCATTCACGAGGCATGGAGCGGCAGGAGGAGCGATCTGGCAAACGTCGCCGCCCGCCTCACCGGTGAACTCTCCCGGAAAGGGGAGGGGGAGCAGCAGGGAATAATTGAGGCCGCGGTTCAGAATACACTCTTCAGCGAGCTGCGAAATGATTTTGACCCGGAATTCGGCGGTTTCGGTTCAGCGCCAAAGTTTCCCCGGCCGGTGCAGTTCAGTTTCCTCCTCAATTACTGGCAGACCACCGGGGAGACGTCCGCTCGGGACATGGTTCTGCACACCTTGCGCCGCATGTACCGGGGCGGGGTGTACGATCACATCGGCGGCGGTTTTCACCGCTACGCCACGGACCAGGCCTGGAGAGTCCCCCATTTTGAGAAAATGCTCTATGACCAGGCCCTGCTCGTCTCCTCGTACCTCGACGCCTGTCTCATCAGCGGGGACCGGCTGTTTGCCGATGCGGCGGCGGATACCTGCCGGTACGTCCTTCGCGACCTGACCGATGCCGGGGGAGGATTTTACTCCGCCGAAGATGCGGACAGCGAGGATCCCTCCAATCCGGGGGTGAGTCGTGAAGGGGCGTATTATCTCTGGACGGAAGAGGAAATCTTCTCCTTGCTGCCCGAGAAGGATGCGCGGATTTTCAGTTTCTGCTACGGGGTGGCGGCCGGGGGCAATGCTCCGGAAGACCCCCATGGCGAATTCAGGGGAAAAAATATCCTGTACCGGAGCCGGGACGTTGGTGAAGCCGCTGACCGGTTCAACCTGTCCACGGCCGAAATACGGCGTGTCCTGCAGACATCGCGCCGGCTTCTCTTTGATGCGCGGTCCCGGAGAAAAAGGCCGCACCTGGACGACAAGATACTGGTCTGCTGGAACGGCCTGATGATCGGGGCGCTGGCCCGGGCCGGAATCATCCTCGGGCAGCCGCAATGGATTGAGGCGGCGGAAAAATCGGCCGGTTTTATCCGGACCCGGCTTTATGTCGAAGAGAAGGGGACCCTTTTCCGCCGCTGCAGGCTGGAGGAGAGGGGACTGGCCGGCCAGCTTGACGATTATGCCTTTCTTGTTGCCGGACTGCTCCATCTCCATCAGGTCACGCAGAAGAGAAGCTGGCTGCAATGGGCGGCCGAACTGACGGAATCACAGATCAGGTTGTTTCTTGACGAGGGGAAGGGCGGCTTTTATGACGGGGTTGAAGACCGGACCCTGCCGTTCCGAATGAAAGGCGACTACGACGGGGCCGAACCGGCCCCCAACTCCGTGGCGGCCATGAATCTTCTGATGCTGGGCGAGTTGCTCGCCCGTGACGACTGGCGCCGGCAGGGGAGGGAAACGATCGAGGCGTTCGCCGCCATGATCAATGCCCAGCCCCAGGCCTTGCCGCTCATGGTGTCCGCCTGGCAGCTGACGCAGCGCAAGCCCCGGCAGATTGTCATTGCCGGCCCCCCCGGCCGCGATGACACCCGGGCAATGCTGGCCGCAGCCCACTCCGTCCATGACCCGGGAAAAATCGTCCTGCTGGCCGATAACGGTCCCAACCAGGCGTATCTGGCAAAACATCTCCCCTTCATGGAGGAGGTGACCATGGTGGACGGAGCGGCCACCGCCTATGTCTGTGAAAATTTTACCTGCCGCGCGCCCGTCAATTCAGTCGAGGCCCTGAAAGAACGCCTGAGAAGCTGATCCCCCGGATCAAAGGGCAATGGCAGGGCCGAGCCTTCATTCCGGCCGGCCCGCTGCCATGGATTGTTCAGATTGCCGCCTCCCCTCACCCGCCGACCGGTCATGGTCCGCAGCCGGCCGATTCAGCGGATTCCTGTCCTTTCCACCTGTATTCCCGTCATTTCGGCCGAAGAGGGAAGTCTCGCGTCCCCGGTCCAGGAGATTTTTTTGGCACCGGATATAAGCGCCGAGGATTGCTGTCAGCTGCGGAACACTTCACTTTCCGTCCACAGCTGCATCCATGACCGCTCCGCCCAACCCCTTGTTGTCCCACTCTGTCAGCTGTGTCGTGATCCGGGCAATTTTTGCCGAAAAATATTATTAAACAGTAAAATTAGCCTGTTTATTTTAATAAAAATACAATTAAACAGACAGTTAAGCTAAAGATTTGGACAGTCGAAAAAATATAATTAACCTGTACAAAATAGTTTAAATGGACTGTTTAATTATTTTTCTTGACCCCGGGATGATTTTTCTGTTGAAATAGAAACAGGGCAGGAGAGCTCTTGTGGCCGAGTTTTTTTTGCCTTCTATGGACAGTTTAATTTTACTGGTCTTGGCCGCCAACCGGGGGGAGGCGACAGGCAAGCAAATGCCATGATTACAAGTAAAGAAATAATCGAAAGGACAGGTATATCAAGAGCAACACTAAATAATTACATAAAGCTCGGTATTCTGCCAAGACCGATTGTCGGCCCGCCTCCGCCGGACAGCAGAAATATCAAACAGATCGGCTATTTTCCCGGCGAAGTCATCGCCCGGATCGACAGGGTGAAACTGCTCAAAAGCCGGGGACGGTCCATGGCCGAAATCACCCGCCTTTTCCAGGAAGACCGCGGCCCCCTTGAATCTCCTTTCCCTTCCGCCGCCAAAACCGCCGCCATTCCATCTGACGCCGAAACCACCATATCAGGCGGCCCGGAGCCGGGGGCAGGCATGCGTCCGGTTGGCACCCCGTTGAAGCCCTCCCTGCTCAACCTCTGCGTTCTTCGGGCGGATCTCCAGGACGCGGACAGGATAATCGCCCAACTGCCACCCTGGCAGTATTTTGCCCTGGCAGCGGGACTGTGGGAGACTGCCGGTCCGGTGATTGCGGCCCACAACGGGTTATGCGGGGTCCATCCGGGCGACGGTCTGTTGTGCTACTTTATCGGCGGCCCCGTGGAAAGCCATATGGTCAGCGGCCTTGACTGTGCCCTGGAGCTTCGGGAAATTATGAAGAAGTTCAACCGGAAATGGCAGGAGATAGTGGGCTGGAGCAAAGATCTCTATCTCAATATCGGCATCGGAGCGGGCCGGGAATTTTTCGGGACCATCATGACAGGGGACGGTCTCCGGTTCATCGCCCCGGGGGACACCGTCAAAAATGCCTCCGTCCTGGCCGCATT